>NZ_SMKP01000281.1:0-9711 GCF_004349015.1 Nonomuraea diastatica | reverse complement strand
GTGCGGGGGAACAACACGACCGTGGCCAGGATGGTGGCGGCGGTGATCCACCAGGCGGTGGCCAGGCCCAGGTGCATCGCGACCCAGCCCAGGCCCGCCGCCGCCACGCCGCCGCCGGCCTGCAGGAGCAGCGAGTCGACCGACAGGAGTGTGGTGCGCTCGGCCGAGGTCGCACGCTGGTGCAACATCTCGCCGCGGAGCAGTTCGCTGACCCCGCAACCCAGGTAGAGGGTGACGTAGCCGAGCCCGGCGAGCACGATGGCCAGGGTGCCGCTGAGCGGGGTGGAGGCGGCGATGATCGACAGGGAAAGCGCGGTGACGCCGGTGCCGATGATCGCTCCCCGTCGCGAGCCGCGCGCCACCCGGGCGACCAGCGGGGCCAGCGCGCTGCCGAGAGCGCTGCCCGCGAAACCGATGGCGCCGACCACGGCGTAGATCATGCCCGCGCTCTCCGGCTGTCCGGTGAGGTCCTGCAGCCGGCTCGGGGTGAAGATCTCGATGGAGTTGAGCACGACTCCCACGCCGCCCGCGACGAGCAGCAGCCTGGTGATGGCGCGCTCACGCAGCCCGCTGCGCAGCCCGCCGGTGATCGCGACCGGCACGCCCCGCAGCACGTTCGCGAACGAGGCGCGCAGGCGCGGCGGCTCGGGCATGGCCACGATGGTGACGACGAACTGCACGGCGGCGGCCGCGGCGGCCAGCAGCATGGGCACCGACAGCGGGACGAGCGGGCCGAACGACCAGGTCGAGGGCAGCGCCAGCGGCACGATGCCGCCGATGAGCGTGCCGCCGCACAGCGCGATGGATCCCATGGACGCGCCGCGGGCCAGGCCGGGCTTGAGGTTGGCGTCGGGGCCGTCGATGGTGTGCATGGTGTCGACGTACCACGCCTGGGCGGGGCCGCTGGCCAGGGCGCGGGAGACCGCCTTGAGCACGAAGGCGATGGCGAAGAGTCCGAAGCCGGTGGCCAGGCCCATCAGGAGCAGGCTCGCCAGGGCGAAGACGGCAGAGGCCGCGATGGTCGCGCGGCGGCCGATGACGTCGGCCAGCCCGCCGGTGGGCAGCTCCAGGGAGACGACCGCGATGGAGTGGATCGCGATGACGAGGCCGACGGAGGCGACGTCCATGCCGCGCTGGAGCATCAGCAGGACCATGGGCGCTCCCATCAGCCCGGCGGGCAGCCAGGCAAGGAAGCTGATGAGGGCGTAGCGGCCGGCTGCGGCGCGGGCGGTGAGGGGCGCTGTGGTGGCTGAGTCCGCTGTCATGCCTTCACGATAGATTCGCAAAGACAATTTTGCAAACTTAATTTTGCGATCTTGGCACGAAAAGAGGGCGGACCGCGGTGGTCCGCCCTTCTACCTGCGGGTTCAGCCGATGGGAACGGGGGTGGCTAGTCCCAGGGGGTGTCGGCGTAGGCGATGGCGGTGGCGGGGCCGAGCAGGGTGGCGATGGAGATCGTGGCGGTGATGACGATCTTCTTGAGCTGCATGGCTGGCACCCCTTCACCTGGGCTTTCGACTGGGTTCTGCGATGCCTCAGAAGCTACGGAGGGGGTCATTCGCGGCCGTATCGCGCGCCTTATCGCCGCCGGGCGGTTCCCGTGATAGCGCCACGATGGGGCCGCGATGGGGCCGAGAAGGCCAACTTCCCAACATAAGAGGCATGAGTCCTATCGCCGTGGGCGCGTCGCCGGCAGAGGGAGGCCAAGGATGGAGATGAGGACGAGAGACGACGAGCCGCCGAGACCGCCGGCATGGGACGCGCTGGAGCGCGCGTGGCAGCACGCATGCACGGGCGTGAGCCGGTTCGCCGAGGTGGCCGGCGATCCCGGACTCGGCAAGTCCCACCTGCTCGGCCTGCTGGCCGAACACGTGCGCTCCCATGGCGGGACCGCGGTGCTGGCCAGCGCACGATCCGTCCCGCGCGGCCCGTACGCGCTGCTGCAGGACGCCTGCGAGTGCCTCGGTGAGGACCTCGGCCTGGACGAGTGCGACCCCCACGACCCCCACGCCGTCGGCAGGCTCATGCGCGACCGGCTCGGGCAGCGCGCCGACGGCGGCCCCCTGCTGGTCGTCCTGGACGACGCGCACGCCGCCGACGAGGCATCGCTGCGCGCTCTGTGCTTCCTGACCAGGCACCGTCCCTCCGGCCCGCTGCTCGTCTGCGTCTCCTACCGGCCGCGCCAGGCGCCCGCGCTGCTCGCCTCGGTGCTGGCCGGCCTGGATCGCGAGGACACCCGCCTCTCCCTCGCGCCCGCCTGCGACGCGACCGCGGCCCGCCTCCTCCACGCCGACGCCGACGACGTACGGGTCAGGCCCGTCAACCGGTTCTGCGAGGGCAACCCGCTGTATCTCGCGGCGCTGGCCAAGGGGCGGGGACTCGATCTCGTCCCGCCGGGCGGGGAGTGGCGGCAGTCCCTCCTGCCGCCGGGCGTCGCCGCCGAGCTGACCCGCGACCTGGCCGAGCTCGGAGCGACGGCGCAGCTCGTCGCGCGTGCCGCCGCCGTGGCCGGCGAGCGGTTCACCCTCGGGCTGGTCACGGCCGTCTGCGGCATCGACGGCGAACGTGTCCTGCTGGGGCTGGACGAGCTGGTCGGCGCGGACGTGGTACGCCACTCGGAGCGGAACTACGCCTTCCGCCACCCGCTGACCTGGAAGGCGACGCTGGAGACCACCGGGCACGCCTGGCGGATCACCGCGCACCGGCGCGCACTGGACGCGCTCAAGGCCCGTGGTGCTCCGGCCCAGGAGTACGCCGCGCACCTGGAATGGGCCGCCCGCGAGGACGGGCAGTCTTTGTCGCGGGAGTTCGCCGCCGCGGGCCGCGCCGTGCTGCCGGTACGTCCGGCGCTCGCGGCCCACTGGCTCGACCTGGCCGTCCAGCACGCCCCCGATCAGGGACTAGACCGACTTCTGCTCGATCGGGCCGCCGCGACCCTTCAGGCCGGCCAACTCCGCCGGGCCTACCGACTCTCCCTGGAGGCGGCCGACACCTCGCTTCAGGCCGGCACCTCGCTCCAGGGCGACACCTCGCCTCAGGCCGGCTCGCCGGACCGGGCCGGGCATCGGACGCGGGCGCTGCGGATGGCGGCGTACGCGGGCCGCCTGCTCGGGCGGACCGCCGAGGCGGGAGCGCTGCTGTTCGAGGCGCTGGCCACCGCCGAGGAGCCGGGAGATCAGGCCGAGACGGCGTTGTGGCTGGCGATCACGCAGCTCTCGGACGTGGAGCCCGGGCTCGACCTCTGCCGGCTGCGGCAGCGGCTCGGCCACCTCGCCGCGCACGGTTGCCGGGTCACCCGCGCCCTCTGCTCGGCCGTGCACGCCGTGTGCGAGGCCCTCACGGGCGAGGGCAGCACGTCGAACGATCTGCGTACCGCGACCCGGCTGATCGACCAGACGCCGGACGCCGAGCTCGCCGGCCGGCTCGATCTGGTCGCCTGGCTGTGCTGGGCGGAGCTGCGCCTGGAGCGGTACGCGGACGCGCTGCGCCACAGCCGCAGGGCCGCCGCCCTCGCTCGCGCCGCCGGTCGCGCCGTGCCGCTCGGCCTGCTGCTCACGGTGGCGGGAAGCGCGGCGGGGTACCTGGGCCGCCAGGCGGAGTCGGCCGCGGCGCTGGACGAGGCGGTGGCCGTACTGGCCGGTGAGGACCACGCCTATCTGCGGGCGCACGCGCTGATCGAGCGGTCGGCGACCGCGAGGCGGGACGGTGACCTGCCGGCCGCGGCACGCTGGGCCGGGCATGCGCTGGCCGCGGCACCCGACCGGCTGGCGGCCGCGCACCTGTCCGCCGCACGCCTGGGCGCGGGGAAGGCGCCGGAGCGGGACGCGGGGGAGTTCCTCCGGCACGCCGGCGGTCAGCGGCTGTCCGCGCTGCCGGCGTTGTACCGGGCGGACTTCTACCTGACCGTGATCACGGCGGGCAAGGCGCTGGGGCTGACCGACCAGCTCGTGCACTGGGGAGAGCTGCTGGAGAAGGAGGCGGACGCGACGGGGCTGACCGGGCGGGTCGGCCTCAGCATGGTCGCCTCGGCGACGGCGCTGCTGGCCGCCGGGCAGCCGGCCAAGGCCGCGGCCAAAGCGGCGGCGGCGGCCGACCTGATGGACCGGGCGGGGGCTCCCGGTTCGGCCGCACACGTCCGCGCGCTGGCCGAGCCGGCACGCGGCCAGGCGGAAGAACACTCCCGTACGCCCGACGGCACCACGATGGACCTGCTCACCTGCCGCGAGCTGGAGATCGCCGAGCTCGTCAGCAGCGGCGTCACCAATGGCCAGGTGGCCCGCCGCCTGGGCGTGAGCGAGAAAACCGTGGAAGGGCACCTGTCCCGCGTCTACCGGAAACTGGACATTCCCTCGCGCGCCGCCCTGGCGACATTGTTCACCCGGTCGCATTTCGGCGACCCGGCCATTGAGCAGGGGAATTCCCTGGCCCGGCAGGACGAGGGGATTCCCCGACTGTTGCCGGGCTGAATCCCCGGAGACCTGGTCTTATCGGCCTCTTAATCACTGACGAGGAGCGACCGGAAATGACGAGCGTAGAGATATTCGAAGACCTCGGCCGGCGGGACGCATTCGGCCCTTTGGTGTCCCGGGCCCGCAAATTCCTGGTTTCCAGTGTTCCCTCCGATTCGCACATGTGGAACCTGGTCGCGCTACAGATTTTCCTTGAGGAGATGGGACACGAGGTCGTCAATCTCGGCGCCTGCGTCCCCACGGAACTGCTGCTGCGGCGGTGCCACGCGGAACGCCCCGACTGCGTGGTCATCAGCAGCGTCAACGGCCATGGCCACATCGACGGGGCCCGGCTCATCACCGCCCTGCGCGCCGACCCCGGGCTCGCCCGGCTCAACGTCGTCATCGGGGGCAAGCTCGGCGTCGAGGGCGAGGCGAACAGCCAGTTCGAGCAGGAGCTGCTGGAGCTGGGGTTCGACGCGGTGTTCCACGTCGGCGCGGGCGACTCCGCCCACGCGATCGAGTCGTTCCGCCGCTACATCAGCTCGCACGTGGAGCAGGTGACGTGATGATGCGCTCGCTGTTCACCGAGTTCGTCGCCCTGGTCAGGAAGACCGGGACGCTGATCGTGCAGCCGAGGATGGGCTTCGACGATCCGGCTCTCATGCGACGGGGGCTGCTGGCTGTACGGTCGGCGGGCGTGACCGCGATCGGCACGGTCACGCTGGACAGCTACACGCGCCAGGGGGAGCACGACCGGGCCCAGATGGCGGTCGCGTCGGGCCTGCGGCTCAACGGCTACCCGCTGGTCGCGCACGGGGCGGAGACCACCGCGCGCATGCTCGGCGGCGTCATCGGCGCCGGCTTCCCGATCCAGGTGCGGCACGGCTCCCCGTTCCCCGAGCAGATCTTCCGCGTCATGCTCGACGCCGGCGTGGACGCCTCGGAAGGCGGACCGGTCTCCTACTGCCTGCCCTACAGCAGGATGCCGCTGCGCGAGTCCGCCATCGCGTGGTCGAAGGCCGCCCGGCTGCTGGCCGAGCAGCGCGAGCGGGGCGTGGTGTGCCATCTCGAATCCTTCGGCGGCTGCATGCTGGGCCAGCTCTGCCCGCCGAGCCTGCTGGTCGCGCTCTCCGTCCTGGAATGCCTGTTCTTCCAGGAGCACGGCGTGCCCAGCGTGTCGGCGAGCTACGCCCAGCAGACCCACCAACGGCAGGACGCCCAGGCCCTGATGGCGCTGCGGCGGTTGTGCGCCGAATACCTGACCGACGTCGACTGGCACGTCGTGCTCTACACGTTCATGGGGCAGTTCCCCGAAAGCGTCACCGGCGCCGAGCAGCTCATCAGGGAAAGCGCCCGGCTGGCCGCGGCCACCAGGACCGAACGGCTCATCGTGAAGACCGTCGCCGAGGCGCATCGTATCCCCTCCATCGAGGAGAACACGGCGGCGCTGCGCCTGGCCCACGACGCGGCTCGGGAGCAGGCCGGGCCCGCCTCGCCCCCGTCCGCCGGCGCGGACTCGGAGATCTATCACCAGGCCAAGGTGCTCGTGGAAGAGGTACGCGGCCTGTCCCCCTCACTCACGCAGGCCCTGCCGGCCGCCTTCGAGCGCGGGCTGCTGGACGTTCCGTACTGCCTGCACCCCGACAACCGCAACCGGACGCGGACCGTGATCGGCGCCGACGGGCTCCAGTGGAGCGACACGGGCGCCATGCCCATTCCCGCGGGCCTGGGCGGCGGACGCATCGGCTCCCGCCGTCTCCTGGCCGACCTGTCCTTCCACCGGCGCAGGCTCGACCCGGCCCCGCATGCGAACTTCCCTTCGAGAGCCAGGTGAATACGTTGTCCACCAGCCCAACCCCCTCCCTCGTCACCGCGGCGCAGCGCCGGCTCTGGTTCCTGGACGAACTGCGGCCGGGAGACGTGCAGGTGACGGCCTGCCGCGCGCTCCGCGTACGCGGTGACCTAGAGCTCCAGCAGGTACGCAGAGCGGCGCAGGAGCTGCTCGCCCGGCACGACGTCCTGCGCACCCGGCTGACCGGAGGCGAATCCGGTCCCGTCGCCGTGACCGAGCTCGTCGTCGCGGCGGACGTCGCGATCGTCGAGCCGCCCCCCGACACGGGGCCCGAACAGCTCGTGGCCGCGCAGACCCTGGAGCCGTTCCAGCTCGACCGCGCGCCGCTCATGCGGGTGCGCCTGGTCAGGCTCGGCGCCCGTGACCACCTCCTCGTGCTGACGGCCTCGGCCATCGTCGCCGACGACCGTTCGGCCGAGCTGCTGATGGGCGAGCTGTGGACGTTGTTGTCGGGTGGCCGCCTGGACGAGCCCGCGCCGGTGGCCGTCGAGCCTTCAGAGGGCGGAACACCGCAGGACCGCATGCGGTTCTGGACCGAGCGGCTGGTCGGCCTGCCGACACTGGAGCTGCCCTGCACCCTGCCGCGCCCGGCCCATCGGCGAGGCAGGGCGGCGGCCGTCGCCGTGCCCGTCGCGCCGGACTCGCTGGATCGGCTGCGCGACTCCGCAGCCGGCCCGGACGCGGGTGCGGGTGCGGAGCTGGTGCTGGCGGCCTCGCTGCAGTTGCTGCTGCGCAGGTTGGGCGCGGCCGATGACCTCGCGCTCGGCGTGCGGTGCAGGTCAGAAAGCGTGGGGGAGGCCGTGGGCCCGCTCAGTGACCTGGTGCCCGTACGGTGCGTCGCGGACGACGAGGTGAGCCTGCTCGAGCTGCTCGGCCGGTACGCCGCCGAGTTCGCCGCCTGCCTGCGCCACCGTCTGCCGTTCGAGGCCGTGATCGACCTGCTGCAGCCGGCCCGCGACCCGGGACGGCCGCCGCTGGTGCAGGCACAGGTGGTCGCCGCGGAGCCGGGCGAGCAGAGCTGGGCGGCCGCAGGTCTCTCCGCGACCAGGATCGATGCCCCTCCCACGACGACCGAGGTGGATCTGGCCGCGCACCTGACCGCCGGGGGCAGGCTGCTGCTGGTCTACGACGTGGACCTGTTCGAGGCGGCCGAGGCGGACCGGCTGGCGGGCCAGTACGCGCTGCTGCTCGACCAGGTCGCCGCCGACCCGTTGCGCCCGCTGGCGGAGCTGGACCTGTTCGGCGAGCGGGGGCACGACGAGCTGATCGTGCGCTGGAACGACACCGGCCGCGACTACCCCCTCCACCTGTGCCTGCACGAGCTGGTGGAACGGCAGGCCGACCGCTCGCCCGACGCGGTGGCCGTACGGCAGGGCGACCGGACGCTCCGGTACGCCGAGCTGGACCGGCGGGCCAACCAGCTCGCCCGGCACCTGCGCGAGCGGGGCGTCGGCAGGGAGACGCCGGTGGGCATCTTCCTGGGCCGGTCGCCGGAGACGTTCGTCGCGACGATGGCGGTGCTGAAGGCGGGCGGCTGCTACGTGCCGCTCGACGTGGGCTATCCCGACGAGCGGATCGAGTACACGATCGCCGACACCGCCATGCGCATCATCCTGACCACGGCGGACCTGCGCCACCGGCTGCCCGCGTGCGAGGCCGTCTGCCTGGATCAGGACGCCGACCTGATCTCGCGGCAGGCCGGCACCCGGCCGGAGCCGGTCGCCGGCCCGGACGACCTGGCGTACGTGATCTACACCTCGGGCTCGACGGGACGGCCGAAGGGCACCATGATCGAGCACCGGGGGATCGTCAACTACCTGATGTGGGCCGCCGAGCGGTTCCCCATGACGGGCCGCCACGGCACCGTGATGCATTCGCCCTTCGGCTTCGACTTCACCGTGCCGTCGATGTTCCTGCCCCTGATCTCCGGCAGCGACGTGGTCCTGCTGCCGGAGGGCGACGGGCTGGACGAGCTGGTGGACGTGCTGGCCGCCGGGCTGGACTTCAGTTTCGTCCGGCTCACCCCCTCGCACCTGGCCGTGCTGAACCGGCAGCTGGCCGACCGGGAGACCGAGCCCTCGGTGCGCGCGCTGTTCGTGGGCGGCGAGGCTCTGCACGCCGGGCTGGTCAAGGAGTGGTGGAAGCTGGCCCCGGACACCATGGTGCTCAATCAGTACGGGGCCACGGAGACCTCGGTCGGCGGCTGCTCGTACGTGCTCGACGGTCCGCCCGACCGCAAGATCGTGCCGCTGGGCGGGCCGAACCCCAACATGCGCATGTACGTGGTGGATGAGCGGACGCGGCTCGTGCCGCCTGGAGCCGTCGGCGAGGTGGCCTTCGCCGGGCCCGGTCTGGCCCGTGGCTACTGGGGGCGTCCGGACCTCACCGAGCAGCGGTTCGTGCCGAATCCGTTCGGTCCGGGCCGGTTGTATCGGACGGGTGATCTGGCGCGGTTGTCGCCGGGTGGGGAGCTGGAGTTCGTCGGGCGGGCCGATCATCAGGTGAAGATCCGTGGGCATCGGATCGAGCCGGGGGAGGTGGAGGCGCGGCTGGCGGCGCATGAGCTGGTGCATGCGGTGTTGGTGCTGGCGCGTGAGGACACGCCGGGGGACAAGCGGCTGGTGGCGTACGTGGTGCCGGAGCCGGGTGCGGAGGTGCCTGGTCGTGCGGAGTTGCGGGAGTTCTGCCGTCTGGCTCTGCCGGAGTACATGATTCCCGCGGCGTTCGTGGCGTTGCCGGAGTTCCCGCTGGACCCGAACGGCAAGGTGCACCGCGCCGCCCTGCCCGCCCCCGAGACCTCGCTCGGCCCGGTCGAGCTGCACGATGCCCCGCGCGACGAGGTCGAGGCCCTGATCGTCGAGATCTGGTCCGAGGTGCTCGGCGTCGACGCGCCCGGCGTGCACGACGACTTCTTCGACCTCGGCGGACACTCCCTGCTGGCCTCGAAGGTGGTCGGCCGGCTGCGTGAGCGGCTGGGGACGCGCCTCGCGCTGCGCTCGGTGTTCGAGGCTCCGACCGTGGCGGAGCTGGCCGAGGTGGTGCGTACGGCCCGGGCCGACTCCGGCGAGCGTATCCCGGTCAGGCCCGACGGCTCCTCCGCGCCGCTCTCTCCCGCGCAGACGCGCCTGTGGTTCGCCGACAGGATGACACCGGACTCGGCCGAGTACGTGGTGCCCATCGCCTTGGAGCTGCGCGGGGCGCTGGACGTGCACGGTCTCGGCCGGGTGCTGGCGGCCGTGGTCGCGCGGCACGAGGCGCTGCGTACGCGCGTGGTGGAGCACGACGGCGTGCCGGTGCAGGTGGTGGATCCGGCGGGCGCGTTCGAGCTGCCCGTGGTGCCGGTGGGCGACGTGGAGGAGTTTCTCGCCGAGCACGCGCGGCGGCCGATCGACCTGGCCACCGGCCCCG
>NZ_SMKP01000280.1:0-9821 GCF_004349015.1 Nonomuraea diastatica | reverse complement strand
GCTGCCACCCCCGCGGCCATCTCCCGTGCTTCCACGCCTGCCACCGCTTCGAGTACGAGCACGTGCGCCGCCGGAGGCGGAGCGGCGTCGGCGCGCGGGCAGGACGGACCGCCCCTGGTGCTGCCGCTGTCGGCCCGCACCCCTGCCCAGCTGGCCACGGCGGCAAGGCGGCTGGCGGAGGCGCTGCGCGCGCCCGGCGCGCCTTCGCCGGCCGACGTCGCCCACACCCTGGCCACGGGCCGTGCCTCCCTGGACGCCCGCGCCTACGTGGTCGCCACGACCCGCGACGAGGCCGCCGCCGCGCTGGAGGCGCTCGCCACGCGCGGAAAGGCGCCGGCGGGCGGCGGCGCGGAGACAGGGCCGGTCGGGGTGGTCAACGGCGGGCCGATCAGCCGCGAGATGGTCAACGGGGAGGCGACCGGCGGCCGGGGCTCGGCGCCGGCTGACGCGTGGGTTCGGGGTGAGGACGTCGCCTGGCCGCAGACGGGCGGACGGCGGGTCCACCTGCCCACGTACCCGTTCGCGGGCGAACACCACGGCGCGCTCACCGTCGGCGCCCCGCCGCCCCCCGCACCCGGACCACCGCGGGACACCGCGGCCGCGGTGACCGAGCTGTTCCTCACCACCCTGGACCTGCCCGGGAGGGAGGACCTGACCAGGACGTACTTCGCCGCCGGCGGCGACTCCCTGACCGCCGTCTTCCTGGCCGGCGAGCTGCGCGACCGCTTCGGCCTGGAGGCGCCCATCGAGCTGTTCCTGGAGGAGCTGCCGCTGGAGGAGCTCATCTCCCGCGTCCTGAGCGACCCGGACGACGACCCGCTCGGCGACCTCCTGGACGAGCTCGAACGATGAGACCCAGCCCCGACCCGGCCGGGATCGACGCGCTCGACCTGCTCGATCCCGCGCTCCACGCCAGCCACGACCTCACCCCCGTGTGGCGCTGGCTGCGCGCCCACGACCCGGTGCGCAGGCACGAGCGGTTCTGGAGCGTGACCCGCCACGCCGACGTGCTGCGCGTCGTGCGCGACCCGGACACGTTCAGCTCGCTCCAGGGCAACATGCTGCGCACCCTCCTGCGCGGGCACGATCCCGGCGCGGGCAAGATGCTGGTCGTCACGGACGGGCCCAAGCACGCCCGCCTGCGCCGCCTGCTGACGCCCGGCTTCGGCCCGCGCACGCTCGGCCCGGTCACGCACTCGATCGCGGAGGCCACCCGCGACCTGCTCGGCGCGCTCGTGCGGCGCGGCGGCGGCGACTTCGTGGCGGAGGTGGCCGCCCAGGTGCCGCTGCGTGCCATCTGCGAGCTGCTCGGCGTCCCCGAGGGGGACCGGCAATGCGTGCTGGAGCTGACCGGCGAGGCCATGCTGGGCGAGGCCCCATCCGGAGGACAGGCCGTGGGAGAGGGCGGGGGGACGCCGCCGGCGGCGATGATCGCCCAGAGCGAGATCCTGCTCTACTACACGCGCCTGGCCGCCCGGCGCAGGACGGCGCCGGGCGACGACGTGATCAGCCTGCTCGTCGGCAGCGACCTGACCGAGGAGGAGGTACTGCTCAACTGCTACAACCTCATCATCGGCGGCGACGAGACGGCCCGCCTGGCGATGGCCGGCGGGCTGCTGGCGCTGGCCACGTACGACAAGGAGTGGGCGCGCCTGCGCGAGGACCCCGCGCTCGTCGGCCCGGCCGCCGAGGAGATCCTGCGCTGGACCACCCCCGCCGCCCACGTCGGGAGGATCGCCACGCGGGACGCGGAGCTGGCCGGGCGGCAGGTCGCGGCCGGCGACGTGGTGGCGTTGTGGACGGTGTCCGCCAACCGTGACGAGGCCGTCTTCGATGACCCGGGCCGGTTCGACGTCGGCAGGACGCCGAACCGGCACCTCACGTTCGGTCACGGCCCGCACTTCTGCCTGGGCGCCCAGCTCGCCCGCGCCGAGATCCGCGCCCTGCTGGCCGAGCTGCGGGCGAGCGTGTCGGCGATCACGGTGACGGGCCCGGTGACCTGGCTGCCGTCGAACTTCATCAACGGCGTCGGCACACTCCCCGTGGCGCTGGCGTAGCCTGCAGGTATGGGTGTCCACCTGAACCACACCATCGTGGCGGCGAAGGACAGAGACGCGACCGCCGCGTTCCTGGCCGATGTCCTGGGGCTGGAGCCGCCGCCGGTCTACGGCCCGTTCCGCGTCGTCTCGCTCGGCAACGACGTCTCGCTCGACGTCGTCCAGGCGGGCGGGCCCGTGCATCCGCAGCACTACGCGTTCCTGGTCGGCGAGGAGGAGTTCGACCTGATCAAGGGCCGCATCGAGGAGCGCGGCATGACCTACTGGGCCGATCCGCACCACCGGCGGCCCGGAGTGATCAACACCAACGACGGCGGCCGCGGCCTCTACTGGGAAGACCCCAACGGCCACAACCTGGAGATCATCACCGTGCCCTACGGCGGCGTCTAGGGCGCCAGGGCCTCCAGGGCCTCCTCGGCCCGGCGCATCGCCTCCTCAGGCCCCGCGGTGACGATCTCGCGGTCGAAGTTGAGGTCGTGGAAGACGTCCGTCACGCCGTGGGC
Source organism: Nonomuraea diastatica (assembly GCF_004349015.1). NCBI lineage: Bacteria > Bacillati > Actinomycetota > Actinomycetes > Streptosporangiales > Streptosporangiaceae > Nonomuraea > Nonomuraea diastatica. The sequence continues at coordinate 7,261 of NZ_SMKP01000280.1, read as the reverse complement.
CGCCAGGCCGGCCACATCGGCTCTGATCTTGTCGTACGTGCCCGTCAGCGGACGGTCCTCGTCGCCGGGCCGGACCTGGGTGACGCCCCGGCACACGAACCGGAACCCGGTCGCGTCGCGCCCCGACGCCGCCAGCTCCGCCTTGATCAGCTCCACCCTGCCCGCGATGCCGGACAGGTCCTCCCTGCTGGAGCTGACCCACCCGTCGGCCAGCCGGGCGGCGCGGCGCAGCGCGACCTCGGCGGTGCCGCCCAGCAGGAGACGTGGCGGCGCCGGCGCCGGCTTGGGGTCGATGTGGGCGGGCGGCACCTGGTAGAACTCGCCGCTGTGCTCGACCACGTCGTCGCGCCACGCCTTGCGCAACACCTCGACGAACTCCTCGCCCCTGCGGCCCCGCCGCTCCATGCCGACGCCCGCCGCCGTGAACTCCTCGGGCAGCCAGCCCAGCCCGATCCCGGCGGTGAGCCGGCCGCCCGCGACCGTCTGCAGCGTGGCCAGCTGCTTGGCCAGCGGCACCGGCGGCACGTAGGCGTTGACCACGGCGACGCCCAGGCCGATCCCGCCCGTCACGCCCGACAGGTGCGCCAGCGTGATCAGCGGGTCGTGCACGGCGCGGTAGGTCGGCCCCATCGGGTGCCCCACCGGATACAGCAGCCGCTGGTACGTCCACAACTCGTGGTAGCCGAGCTCCTCCGCCCGCGTGGCGACGCGGCGCATGTTGGCCGGGGTGGCCCATGGCCCTGACTGGGGGACTGCGAAACCTACTCTCATGCCCCTAGTCTGACCGAGACGATTTCGTCCCGGGAATGGGCCTCTCACCAGCGAGAAAGATGTCAGAGCCCTCCGCCGACATGGCCATTCCGCGCGCATTCCGCACAGGCGCCCCGCCGATCGTTCGTCCTCCAGAGCGCTCTCGACGCGCTTGTCCGCGCTTTCTTGCTGGCCGTCGATGCATTTGGCGTAGGTCTTCAGGAGAGTCGCCACGGTGTGCCCTGCCCGCTCTGCGACCTCGGGCGCGTGCACGCCGGCGTTCAGCACAGCAGGTCCATCGAGAACCAGAACAAGGCGATCAAGAGCACTTCGACACGACCAACGCGGCCCAGAACGCAGCCTTCGAGCAGACCCGCCCGGAGCTGTCCCGCCTCGCCGACCGGGCGCGGGAGATGGCCGCTGAGATGAACAACGCGAACGCCGAGAACCCGGCTGCTCCCGGCACCGGCCGGGACGAGAGAGGCCCGCCACGTACGCACGTGGCGAGCCTCTCTGCATGTCCATTGGTCAGGCGTGGATGTGCTCGGCGACCTTCGCCTGGAACGCCGCCACCGCCTCCTCAGCCCGGGCGGGCAGCCACTTTGCGCCCTGTCGGAGGTACCTTCCGCATTCCATCTGGTGGGCACCCGGCTTCTGGACCCGAAGAAGTTCAGCCGCAGTGCACGTTGTTGAGCTCGGTGACTTTCCCGGCCACTACCGTTCCGGACACGTCAATACACTGGCCAGGCGCCGAGACGTACACCGGGCCAGCGTAATACTGGTAATAGTTGGCATCGGGGTCATACCCGCTGCCGTCAGCTCTCGATATCGAGACGCCCTTCCACGTCGTGGTGCCGTAGGTGGAGCCGTAGCCGTAGGCCAGGGCACAGTTCTTACCGGTGCTGGAGCTGTAGTACACCTCTAGCGTGCCCGTGCGGGCACCGCTCTGGGGGATGGCGTAGACGCCGACCCGGGAGTAGCTGCTGCCGCAGGGTCCGGCCGCGCTGGCCGGAGCGGCGCCCACCGCCAGCGTGGTAGAGGCGGCCAGAGCCGCGCCGGCCAGGAGGGTCGCCAGCTTGCGTGTGCGCACGAATGTCCTTTCGATTGACCATTGCGTGTGGACATATGATCACATATCCGGCAGGGGAGCACGGCGGTGTCGCAGATGTGTCGCAGCCTGGCGCTGCGGCGTTCATGCCCCTGCCTCCTGCGTGACACGCTCCGGCGCCGCCGCCTCGCAAACGCCCGTTCACCCGCCCCGATCGGGCCGGGAGTCATCACGTCCTGGAAGCGGGTGGCCGGACATGAGCCGCTACTCGTCGATCCAGCCGAGCTCAACCGCCCACCGGTGCGTGATGTCTTCGACTGCGGGCAGCGTGAGGAACGAAACGGCATACAGAACCACGAGGAGCCCGATCGGAACAACCCAAGCGCGAGCACGGGTTCCCTCATGTCCAGCGTCGGCGGGGCGGTCCCGACGGAGCCGCGTCTCCGGGAGCCGGCGGTCGGCCGGCCTCAGCACCCACGACGCGATGGCGCACGCCCCGAACATCAGCGGCACCCGCCACGACTCGGGACCGTCGCCGACCGACAGATGCGACATCACGGCACCCGACCACAGGAAAAAGGCACCCACGTACGCCCATTCCTTGATCAGCGGGAATCTGGGTGCGATGATCGCGACGGCCGCGGCGGCCTGCGCCACGCCTAGAATGTAGGTGAAGAAATGCGGGTATCCCAGGTGGCGCAACTGGACTTCCACCCATTCGATCGTCAGCAGGTTCCACACCGATCCAGCAGCCAACTCGAAGACGATGACAAACGTGGTGGCCCAAAAGGCGATGAGGCGGATCCGGCTCCAGTTGCTTCGTGCGCGGGTGGCCGACTTCCCGTCGGTCGCGTGCTGGAACGTTTTGGTCGTTTGAGTTCGCATCTCAGTCTCCTCTGCTAGATCGATTGAGGGGCGGCGTCAGCTCTCGATGTGCGCGGCATCGCGTCGTCCTGCGTGACGGCCGAGACCGTCACGCCCAGCCGGATCTCGACGCCGAGCTTGGATGCCCACTCGGACAGCACCGTCTCGACCGCTTCGAGGTTCGTCACCATGCCCTCCATTGCCGGGCTGGCAAGCCGGAACGGCAGGGCGGCGACGTCGACCTTGGCCGGATCGAGCACGATGCCAGCGAAATGGCCCACGCCTCGAGGGGGCAACGGCTCGTCCGCGCCGGGGTTCACGCCGGGATCGTCGTGACCGCCCGTCAACAACGGGTGCAGCATCCCGCGCCGGTGGAACGCCTCCACCGACGGGGCGGACAGGCCCCGCGTCCCGAGCGGGTCCGCCTTCCACGGCGAGCGGGGCTCCGGCTCCCGCTCGAGCACAACGACAGAGCAGCCCGCGAGGCCAAGCTCGCAGGCAAGGAACAGACCAACCGGGCCAGCGCCCACGATCACCACGTCATGCACGACAACTCCCCTTTTCAAGCCTGTTCTCCCCAGGCACGCACAGACTGACTATTGCGACTTCGCTGCGGCTCGCCGGCGCCTACTACCGGCTGACCTGACGTGGCACCGTCACCGCGAGGAGTTTGTCCGGGTTGCGGATGACGTAGAAGTTGGTGATCTTGCCGTCGATGATCTCGATCAGGAAGACACCTTCGAGGTGGTTGCCGCGGTAGGCGACGATCGCGGGTGTGTTGTTGCAGTTGACCACCTCGATCCGTTGGTCCGGTATCCCTTGCCCCGTGCGGAAGAGGTTCACGAGGAATGCGGCCACCTTCTCCGCGCCCATCACCGGCCGACGCGCCGCGGTGGCCTTGCCGCCGCTGTCGGCTGTCCAGGTGGCGTCCTGCGCGAGCAGCGAGAGCAGCCCTTCCAGGTCACCCGTGGCGGCCGCGGTCATGAACTGCTCGGTGATCTGCGCGGTCGTCGCGGCGTCGGCGGGCTGGAAGCGCTTGCGCCGCGCCTGCACATGCTCGCGGGCGCGATGCGCCACCTTGCGCACCGTCGCCACGGGTTTGCCCACCGCGGCGGCGATGTCGTGGTGGTTGAAGTCGAACACCTCGCGCAGCACGAACACCGCACGCTCGTCGGGGGTCAGTGTCTCGAGCAGCACGAGCATCGCCATCGACACCGACTCGGCGAGCACCACGTCGGCCGACGCGTCGTGCTCGTCGAGCGGTAGCGGCTCGGGCAGCCACGGGCCGACGTAGTCCTCGCGGCGGCGCGCGCTCGCCCGCAAGGCGTTGAGCGCCTGACGGGTCACCACCCGCGCCAGATACGACTTGGTGTCCCGCACCGTCGCGAGGTCCACTTCGGCCCACCGCAGATAGCTGTCCTGCAGCACGTCGTCGGATTCGGTCGCCGAACCGAGCATTTCGTAGACGATCGTGAACAGCAGCGGCCGCAACAGGGTGAACCGCTCGGCGTGCTCGTTAGTGGTCATCGCGGCGTGACGCCCCGCGCGGTGGTGGCCGGCTGTTCGGAACGCCGGCCGCCCTTGGGCCAGATCAGGGAACCCGGCCCGCGGGCCTTGCGGCGAATCTTCACCACCCTGAGCTTGCAGGTCAGCTCCTTGATCGCCGCGCCGACGCGGCCACCGATGTAGACGTTCACCGCGGTGTCGTCCTTGCGGCGAGCTGCCGGACGCTGGTACGCCGGCCCAGGCTGGCGCACGCCCCGGAGAAGGCCAGGTTGATCGCCGTCGGTTCGATTCCCGCGATGCGACTCAGCACGGTGTTGGCGGGCTGGGCCCCGGGCGGCCCGGCGGCGTAGCAGCTCATCCGCAACGGCCGGCCCGACGGCGCCACGGCGTCGCCCGCCGCGACGATACGGTGGTCGTCGGCATTGGTCGATGTCTCCTCGGTGAGCAGCCGGCCGAGCTCGTCGGTGCGCAACCCGCTGACCCGGGCCAGATCGGGCACGCCGAAACCAGCCGCCCAGCTGGTCAGTGCGCTCGACCGCACCACACCGGTGGCCAGTACGACCGCGACCGGCCGGACCTCGGTCACCCCGTCGGCCTCGAGCACGGCGACACCGTGCCAGGACAGCCACCTCGCGATGGACCGGCGACCCGGCGCGCCGAACGTCGGCGCCAGGGTTGTGCCACACACCAGCGTGACCCGGCGTCCCTGCTCGTCCAGCTCGGCGGCGGTCTCGATACCGGTCAACCCGCCGCCAACGACAGTGACCGGAGCGTCGAGTGGCAGCTCGTCCAGCCTGGCGGGCAGCCGGCGCGCGAACTCGAGCTCAGCGACGGAGAAAGCGAACTCGGCCGTGCCGGGCACTGACGGTGTCGCCCCCGTACTGCCGACAGCGTAGACGACGTTGTCGTAGTCCAGCGCGCGGCCCGACCCCAGCTCCAACGTACGGGCGGCGGTGTCGATACGCATGGCGCTGTCGACGACCAACCGGACGCCCTCGCCGGGCAGGGTGCCGTACTCGGCTGTCGCGTCGCCGGTACCGGCCACGAACTGGTGCGACCGGATCCGATCGGCGGACGCTGGGCGAGGATTGACCAACGTGATGTCCAGGTCAGCGCGCATCCGCAGCCGGTTGACCGCAAGTGTTCCGGCGTAACCTCCGCCGATCACGACAACCTTGCTGGGTGTGCTGTGCTCGCTCATGCCTCCCAAGACACCGCGGACCAACCGAAACGTGACACCACACGGCGTGACGTACATCACTCGACCCGAGCCGTTCACCGGAACATCAGCCGAGGAAGGGTGTGTCCAGTAAATGCTCTGTCGCAGATTTGGTGATGACAGAACCTTCCGTAGCGTCACGCTGAGCTGTGCTTCGTGTAGACGATCTCGTGCGTTACGACGTTTCCAGGGTTATCAGCCCACCGACGCGCGTTTGCTGCGTCCGTCATCGCGACCTCCTCGCCCGCCACGCCTCAAGCATCGCCGCGTCGGCCGCCGCCTCCTCCTGGCGGCGTCGCTCCATCTCGGCCTGAACCGTCCGATAGGCGGCATTCGGCCCAGCTGGAGCAGCAGGCGGTGCCACCCAACCAGGCACATGCCGGATCTCCTCCGAACTGCGCCACGTGTACGTCCACCGCGAGTCATCTGCCAGAACGACCAGCGCATGCAGCACGTCGGCCGCCGTCCATCCCTCGTCGAGGAAGGCGCTCAACCGCCAGCGCAGGTACCAGGCAGTGGCACGCCGCAGTAGCGGCAACCCGCGGCGGAGCCGCTCGCGCAAGGCGATCTTGTCTCGTTTTGGCCGGGCCGTGGGGTGCAGATGCCAGGCCGGAGAAATGATCGCGGCAGCGACGATCATCGTGCGTCTCGCGCGTGCGCGTGGGATCACCTCGGTCTCCCTCAGCACAGACGGGGGCTCACTTATCCTCGACCGTGGCCGATCCGCCGTCACCCCAGGTCCGGCCGTAGGTTTGGCGCGCTCTGGCGATGGCACCCGACGGCACGCGCCCCCAGCACTGCCGAATAGTCTGTACTGGTGAGTCTGGAGGCGGAGCTGGCGGGCGTCGCCGCGGCGTACGGCGGCACGGGCACGCCCGAGTCCCATCCGACCCGCACCGATGTCGTGGTGTTACGCAGGGGCGAGGTCGTGGTGAAGGCTCACTCGGCGCGTGACGACGCCGAGGCGTTGCGGCCGAGGTTGCGGGCCGCCGCCTCGGCCGCGGTGAGGGGCGTGATGCTGGCCCCGCTGGAGCCCGAGGTGCTGGTGGTGGCCGGGCGCGCGGTGACGGTGTGGCCCGCGGGGCGGCCCGTCGCGCACGACGACCCGGACTCCGCGCCGTGGGAGGAGGGGGCCAGGCTGCTGGCCAGGCTGCACGCCGTCCCCCTCACGCTGCTGCCGGTCCTGCCCGCGGCCGGTGGGCCGGCGAGGGCCGCCCGCGCGGTGGGGCGCATGTCCGGGGACGGCCCGATCGCGCGGCTCGTCAGGAGGACGTTCATGCGATTGCCCGCGACCGAGCCGCAACCGGGGCTGCTCACGCACGGCGACTGGCATCTCGGCCAGCTGGTCGACCGCGACGGGTGGCTGCTCATCGACGTCGACGATCTCGGCATCGGCGATCCGGCGTGGGATCTCGCCAGGCCGGCCGCCTGGTACGCCGCGGGACTGCTCGACCCGGACGTCTGGGCCCGGTTCCTGGGGGCCTACCAGGCCTCCGGCGGGCCGGCGCTGGGCCAGGGCGACGACCCGTGGCAGCGGCTCGACGTGCCCGCCAGGGCGCTCACCGTCCAGCTGGCCGCCGTCGCGGTGGTCAACGCCGAACGCGAGGGCCGGGAACTGGACGAGGTGGAGCATTCGTTGGTCGAAGCGTGCAACAGAATCGTCCGGGCGTGACGGGGTTGCGCGCGATAGGTTTCATCCTGGAGACCTCAGAGCCAAGGAGAGCGACGTAGATGCAGTGCCCAAAGTGCCACGGAAGCATGCGGACCTATGAGCGCAACGGCGTCCACATCGAGCAGTGCGACAACTGCCGCGGGATCTTCCTCGACTACGGCGAGCTCGAGACGCTGAGCCGGATGGAGATGCAGTACCACTC
>NZ_SMKP01000279.1:0-9872 GCF_004349015.1 Nonomuraea diastatica | reverse complement strand
AGCGGTCGTGGTCGCGCCCGCGGCGACCACGCCACCAGTCAGCGCCGTGCTGACGGCGAGGCCTGCGATAACACTTTTGAGCTTGGGCATTGCGTTTTCCCCCTAAAGGATCGATTGCCCCGTTCTCTGCGCTCCCGGATAACCAGCAGACACCAGAATGCCGGGAAGCAGCACGGATTCCCCGCTAACGGCTCATCCGTATCCTGCATCTATCCGGCACAATGTCCAACTAACTGGAATTAGCAAGCCTTTCCCGACCACAGGCATCCTCATGGCCATTACGCCATGCGTCATGAATTTCCGCTCTTGACCAACCATCTACAAGAACGGCAGCGAGGGCCCAGCGGCGGATGCCGGCAGAGCCCTCACCAGTAATTTCCGCGGAGAAGCGACGAAACGGAGCTCGGGACCGGCCCGTGCGAGAAATGCACAGAGCCGGTCCCGAGAGCAGAGATTTCACCCGGCCAATTCCCGCTCCCCGCGAGCGGCGACCGCATGTGAAAGACGACTGCTCATTTCTGCGCCGTCCGGCGGGGTCACCTTACTCTTCAGGAGCAGGAGCAGGAGTGGCGGTGACGGTGATCGTCGGAGTCGGAGTCGGACGCGGGAACCTGTTGATGTTGCGGTTCCTGTTGTGGACCTTCACCCTCACATGCGTCCTGTGGTTGTGGTGACGGCGCCATCCGCAGCGCCACCAGCCATGGCAGCCACCCGCGACCACGGATGTGCCGGTGTTGACCTGGGTGGCGGCACCAGCGGCGGACGAGGTCGTCGCCGCACCAACGGCGACCGCACCGCCAGTCAGGGCCGTGCTGATGGCGAGGCCTGCGATAGCACTCTTGAGCTTGGGCATTGCGTTTTCCCCCTAAAGGATCGATTGCCCCGTTCTCGCGTTTCCCGATAAACAGAAAACAGTCTTGGACGGCTGCTGAAGAGTCATCCACGGAATGTCATTTCCGCCACGAAGGGAGACAAACAGCTATCGCCCCATTTTGCTAGGCATTAACAATGTTATTGCTTCTATTAAACATTTATCCAATGAAATGCTATGAATTATCCGGTTTGTCCGATTCGCTAATTGATCACTGAGGCTTTTCCAACCTGGCGGTGCAGGTCATCAGAGGGCGCAGCCTGACGTGGCTTTGAAGACGATGCGTCGACACGCTGGCCCTCGTGATCATTGCCCCGGCTGGCTCTGCTGTCCGGTGACCATGTCCGAATGTCGCCGGTGCCCTTGCGGGGAGGATGCCTACGCTGCCCGGCATGAGCTCTGAACGGAACCGCGAGCTGGTACAGGGGGCATGGCGATCATTCTCGACTCGGAACAAGGACTTGATCGCGAGCTTCTTCGCCCAGGACGCGGAATGGCTGGCCCCGTCCGGGAACGCGACCGCCGTAGCGCTCGGCGCGACGCACCACATGGTGGGCAGGGAGGCCATTGTTCACTTCCTCACTGTTGACTTCCCGCGCATGTTCGTCGCCGATGTGGCGGTGGATTTCCGCGGGTTCTACGCCGACGGCGATGTTGTCGTGGTGGAGGAAACCATGCAGGCCACGCTGGCAGGCGGCAACATCTACGGCAACGACTACTGCTTCATCTTCGAACTGCGGGACGGGCTGATCTATCGGGTGCGCGAGTACATGGACACCGCCAAGGGGCATCGCATGGTGTTCGGGGACGCGGGAGGCGACAGAACCGACGACCAGTGAGCCCTTTCATCTTGAGTAACGGCCCTCTTCGACGAGTTGCAGGACGACGATGGCCTGTACGATCGCGGTCGCACTGAACGGCGTCCGGATCGTGCCGCCCGCTCCCTGGTAGCCCTTATCCGCAAAGGTCGTCACGCCAGCGCTGGTCAGGGCGTCGATCAGACCGACCGTCCCGGGCCGCGGTCATAGCGTGGGCGCCACCGGGCAGCGCGGGCGAGCTTCACACCAGCCGACCCACGGAATCGGCCAGGACGTGGACGTTCATTCCGTGGTCCCGGTGTTTGCCGCTGTAGTACGGCCGCTCATCGGCGACACGGTCGATTGGGGATCAGCGTGCCGTCGAGGATGGCGTAGGCCAGTCGAGAGGCACGGGCGACGGCGGCATGCACGTCCTCGGCCAAAGCGGCCACCAGGTCGACGGTCTCGCGGACGTAGCGCCAGGCCGTGGTGGTGCCGATAGCGAAGCCGGCGGCCAGCCGCGCGTAGGTGTCTTGCCGGGAGCCTGCTCTCATCCACCACCGCCTTCGGCGCACCTGCCGCGACCGGAGCGATCAGGATCCCCGCGCGGACCGCCAGATCGAGGCAGATCTCCATGCCGAGGCGGCCTCCGCGTCGAGGCGGCTGCTAGGTCGAGGCATCCATCCTACGTCGGGACGCATCCCGGCCTCAGGGCGAATCCCCGGCGTCGAAGCAGACTCCTGCACCCAGGTGCATCCCTGCGTCGAAGCATCGAAACGGAGAACCGGATGCCGGTCTCGAGGCGAAATTCCGGCCTCCGAACAGGCTTCCGCGCCCAGGCGGGCTCGTGGGCCTGGGCGGCGCTACGCGGACTTGCGGGTCTTGCGCTTGGAAGCGGCCTTGTCCTCGTCCTTCGCCTTGCCGCCCGCCCTCTTCTGCTTGGCAGGTTCGCCTTCCCGTTCCTTCTTGGCCGCCTCGACGCTCGCCCTCAGCGCGGCCATGAGGTCCACCGCGGGTCCGGCTTCTTCCTCCTCGCGAGCGGCGACGACCTCCTTGCCCGCCACCTTCGCCTCGATGACCTGCTGCAGGGCCTCGCGGTACGTGTCGTGGTATTCGCTCGGGTCGAAGTCGGACTCCATGGTGGTGATCAGCGACTCGGCCATCTTGAGTTCCTGCGCGCGTACCTCGATGTCTTCTTCCAGGAAGGGGAAGTCGGGTGTGCGGATCTCGTCGGGCCAGAGCATCGTCTCCAGCACGAAGATGCCGTCCCTGACCCTCAGCGTGGCCAGCGACTCCCGCTGGCGCAGGGCCACTTTGACCACCGCCACCTGGCCAGAGCTCTCCAGGGCGTTGCGCAGCAGCACGTACGGCTTCGCCCCCTGCGCGTCGGGCTCCAGATAGTACGACTTGGCGAAGTAGATGGGGTCGATCTGGTCCGCGGGGGCGAACTGGAGCACGTCGATCCGGCGTGAGCTGCTGAGCGGCAGGTCCTCGAAGTCCTCGTCGGTCAGCACGACCACCTCGCCGGAGGCCAGCTCATACCCTTTGGCGATGTCGGAGTAGGGAACTTCTTCGCCGTCGACCGTGCACACGCGCTTGTACCGGATCCGCCCGCCGTCCTCGCGATGCACCTGGTGGAACGTCACGTCCTTCTGCTCGGTCGCCGAGTAGAGCTTGACCGGGATGGTGACCAGCCCAAAGGAGATCGCACCTTTCCAGATGCTGCGCATACGCAACTCCTCAGCACTCAACGGCCCACCGATGGGCACATACCCGTCATGGGGCAACCAATGCCATACCCGGTCGAACCAATGCTGGCCGTACCCGGTGAACTCCCCTTCGATCGCGACATGTACGGGCTTGAGGTCAAGTGGGATGGCATACGGGCTCTCGTCCACATCGAGGACGGCGTACGGGTGACGGGGCGGCATGGGGTCGAGTACACGCGGCGGTATCCGGAAATTTCGGGCTTCGGGGTCAAGAACGCGATCATCGACGGCGAGGTCGTGGCGCTGGATCCGACGGGCAGGCCCAGCTTCGTCCGGCTGCAGCACCGGATGCACCTGACCGATCCCGAACCGGCCATGCTGAAACGGTATCCCGTCACGTACATGCCGTTCGACCTGCTCTATCTCGACGGCATGCCCCTCTTCGACCTGCCCTACAGCGACCGCAGGGCGCTCCTCGACGAGCTGGACGTCGGCGCGCCCCCGTACTTCCCGGGCGACTCCGACCTGCTGTCGGCCACGTACGAGCAGGGTCTGGAGGGCGTGGTCGCCAAACGGCTGGACGCGCCCTACCGGCCGGGCACGCGCTCGCCGTGGTGGGTCAAGGTGAAGAACCTGAGCACCAGGGAGGTCGTGATCGGCGGCTGGAAGCCGGGCAAGGGCCGCCGGTCCGGCGGGATCGGGTCGCTGGTCATGGGGGTGTTCACCGGCGCCGGCCTGACGTACGTGGGGCACGTCGGCACGGGGTTCACGGACGCCGTACTGGACGATCTCCAGGAGACGCTGCGTCCGCTGGAGGTCGCGCGCAGCCCGTTCTGCAACGCGGTTCCGTGGCGGAACCGGTGGGTTAGGCCTGATCTCGTCGGGGAGGTGGCTTACACGATGTGGACCGACGAGCAGCGGCTGCGGCACCCCGTGTGGCGCGGCCTGCGCCCCGACAAGTTCCCCTCGGAGGTGACGCCATGAAGGTGCCGGTCAAGGTCGACGGGCGCGAGCTGGCGCTGAGCAACCTGGACAAGGTGCTCTATCCCGACTACGGCTTCACCAAGGCCGAGATCATCGACTACTACAGCCGCATCGCCCCTGTCCTGCTGCCGCATCTCGCGGGCAGGCCCCTGACCGTCAAGCGGTTCCCGAACGGCGTCACCGGCCAGTCCTTCTTCGAGAAGAACGCCCCGGACCACACCCCTGACTGGGTCAGGCGGGTCAACCTGCCCGCGCCCGGCAGCACCAAGAACCGCGAGAGCATCGACTTCGCCGTCGTCGAGGACCTGCCCACGCTCGTCTACTACGCCAACCTGGCCGCGCTCGAACTGCACGTGCCCCAGTGGCGCGTCGACGACGACGGCGAGGCGCTGCCGCCCGACACGCTCGTGTTCGACCTCGACCCCGGCCCGCCCGCCACGATCGTCGAGTGCTGCAGGGTGGCGCTCATGCTCCGCGAGGTGCTCAAGAGCGAAGGGCTCGTCGCGGTGCCGAAGACCAGCGGCAACAAGGGCATGCAGCTGTACGCCGACTGGGACTGCCGCGAGGAGCCCTCCGCCTTCGCCAAACGGCTGGCACAGCTCCTGGAGAAGGAGCACCCCAAGGAGGTCGTCAGCGTGATGGCGAAGAAGGCCAGGCCGGGCAAGGTGTTCATCGACTGGAGCCAGAACAACCCGGCCAAGACGACCGTGGCGCCCTACTCGCTGCGGGCCAGGGAGCAGCCGACGGTCTCGACACCCCTGTCGTGGAAGGAGGTCGAGGACAGCGAGCGTCCCGAGGAACTGGTGTTCACGGCGCCGGACGTACTCGCCAGAGTGGAGAAACGCGGCGACCTTTTCAGCCGGGCGTAGTCTGGACGCGTCCACACCAAGAGGGGGACCGACATGTCAGAAATGGACATACGCGGGGACGCGAGCACCTACGAAGAGGAAGAGGAGCGTTTCTCGATCGAGACGCCCGAGGCCGACGCGGCCGAGCAGGAACGTGAGATCCGCCCCGTCGGCAGGCTGCGCAGCGAGCTGCCGCTCGACGTCGATCCCGCCGACGCGGCCGACCAGGACCGCGTGGTGGAACTCGACGATGACGACTATCGCTGAGCCGGCTCCACGGCGATGACCTGTGCGACGACGGCTCGTCGATGACCAATTGTCACTGAGGGCTCGTTGACGCGCCCGTAGGATGTCCGCACAGCCCCGCTGAGAGACCTATGGAGACCCGCGTGACCGCAACCCCGGACGCGAAGCCCCGGGGCACCCGGCTGCCCCGACTCGCCCGCCGCCGGCAGCTGCTGAGCGCCGCGCAGGAAGTGTTCGTCGAGAACGGCTACCACGCGGCCGCCATGGACGAGATCGCCGACCGGGCAGGCGTCAGCAAGCCGGTGCTCTACCAGCACTTCCCCGGCAAGCTCGAGCTCTATCTGGCGCTGCTCGACCTCCACGTCGACGACATGGTCAACCGCTGCCGCGAGGCGCTGGCCTCCACCCAGGAGAACAAACTGCGCGTGCAGGCCACGTTCAGCGCGTTCTTCGACTTCGTCTCCACACAGGGCGAGGCGTTCCGCCTGGTCTTCGAGTCCGATCTGCGCAACGTCGCGCCGGTGCGGCAGCGGGTGGAGCGGTCGCTGCGCGAGTGCGCCGAGATGGTCAGCGCGGTCATCCAGGAGGACACCGGGTGCACCAGCGACGAGGCGCACCTGCTCGGTGTCGGCCTGGTCGGCATGGCGGAGGTGAGCGCCCGCTACTGGGTCACCACGCACGGCTCGATCCCGAAGGACGCGGCCGAGCAGCTCATGGCCCGGCTCGCCTGGCGCGGCATCAGCGGTTTTCCGCGTACGGCATAACCCGTTCGCTGGGCGCGATCATCTGCGGTTTTCGCCGGAACGAACGGCCACCATGGGGTGTGAGCCAGCCCCGTCGACTAGGGAGCCAGGATGGAAATCAAGATCGGCGTGCGTTCCGTGCACCGCGAGCTCGTTGTCGAGACCGACCTCACCGCAGAGCAGGTGGAGGAGGAGATCAGAAACGCGCTGTCGGTCGATCGTGGCGTGTTCGCCCTGACCGACGTCAAGGGCAGGCGCATCATCGTGCCGACCGCCTCACTCGGGTTCATCGAGATCGGTGAGGACGAGTCGCGGCCGGTCGGGTTCGGCGGCACGCTCTAGAGACTGGCGAGCGGGGTGCGGCGCACGCGCCGTGCCCCGCCTTTCCTCACAGGCGTGCACCGGCTCCGCCATGCCCTCGGGGCCCGCCCCGGTTTCTTCCTGGCCCGGCTCTCGGCTCAGCCCTGCGCGGGCGGCCGGCCGATCAGGCAACCCCGGGGCCTGCGCGGCCGGGGCACGGCATCTCGCCTGGGCTCCGTGGCCGGGCAGGCCGCGCTCTGTCTCCGCAGCACCGCCCGCGGTGTCCAGCGGGCCGGCTCACATCTCGTCAAGATACTGCCGTAGCGGCGCGAGGCCCTCATGTCTGGCACGGTACAACCGTTGTGTGCCCGCGCGCCGCCCGATGCCGACAACGCGCCTGCCTCAGATGCCCATGGCCGCCATACGCTTGTTGTGCGCCTCGGTCAACTTCGCAAAAAGTCGGGATATGTCCGTGTGCCCCTCGCCGGCCGACTCCATCAGCAGCAGCGCCAGCTCCGGTCTGGCCGAGGCCACCTGCTGACCCTGGCTCAGCGCCTCGCCGACGAGCCGTCGCGCCCACAACGCCAGCCGCCCGCTCGCCACCGGGTCGGCCCGGATGCCCGCTCGCACCCCTTCGACCGCGAACTTCGACCGGCCCTCGTCCACCAGCACCTCGTCGACCAGCTTCGCGATCGACGGGTCGAGGTGCCTGGCCGCCTCCCGGTAGAAGTCGAGCGCGATGCCGTCTCCCACGTACGTCTTGACCAGCGCCTGCAGCCAGTCGGCCGGCCTGGTCTGCGCGTGCCAGGCGTCCAGCGCCGCGACGAACGGCGTCATCGCCTCGGCGGGATCGGCGCCCAGTTCGGCCAGCCGGTCGCGCAGCAGGCGGAAGTGGGCGAATTCGGTGACGGCGAGCTCGCTGAGCGCCGCCCGGTCGGCGAGAGAGGGCGCCAGAGACGCGGCGTCCTCGGTCATCCGCGCGTGGGCGCTCAACTCCGCGTAGGCCAGCACACCGAGCAGGTCGACGACTCCAGGAGACTCCTTCATGCAAGGCAGCGTACTTGGGGGAATCTTCGGGAACATACGCAAGCTCGGTCAGCGTTGTGCTATCGAGTACACTGCTCTGTGAAAGTGCGACCGCACTGTGTAAATTCGGGGGGTTTCCCCCGATTGACCCCCGTTCCCCGGGTGCGCGGTCGCTGATGACGCGAGAGGGCTGGCTCTACCGCGCGGACCCACGACACGGGGGCTGTTTTCCGCCCGTCGGTCCCGGCAGGCCCGCCTTCATTTGAGACTGAGGCAGGCCACGCTGACGACTTTCCGAGACCTCGGAGTCATACCAGAGATCGCCGATGCCCTCGAGACCGAGGGCATCGTCGCACCGTTTCCCATCCAGGAAATGGCACTCCCGCTCGCGCTGAGCGGCCAGGACCTCATCGGTCAGGCACGCACAGGCACGGGAAAGACCTACGCGTTCGGCATCGCCATGCTCCAAGGCATCGGCAAGCCGCGCAAAAACCGCAAGAAGCCACGCGGGCTGGTCGTCGTACCGACCCGCGAGCTGGCCGTCCAGGTCAGCGAAGACCTCGTCACCGCCGCGGGCAAGCTCGGCTCCCGGGTTCTGACCGTTTACGGCGGGCGAGCGTACGAGCCGCAGATCGAGGCGCTCAAGGCCGGGGTCGACGTCATCGTCGGCACCCCCGGCCGCCTGCTCGACCTGGTCAAGCAGAAGCACCTCGACCTGAGCCAGGTCACCACCCTCGTGCTCGACGAGGCCGACCGGATGCTCGACCTCGGCTTCCTGCCCGACATCGAACGGATCTTCAAGCTGATCCCGGCGCAGCGGCAGACGATGTTGTTCTCGGCCACCATGCCGGGCGAGATCGTCGCGCTGTCGCGCAAATACCTCAACCGCCCGACACACGTACGCGCCGAGTTCGAGACCGGTGAGGGCGAGACCACGCCACTGACCCGCCAGCTCGTATGGCGCGTCCACCGCATGGACAAGATCGAGATCCTCGGCCGGCTGCTGCAGGCGGAGGGCCGCGGGCTCACCATGGTCTTCTGCGAGACCAAGCGGGCCTGCGACATGGTCGCCGAGCAGCTCGACACCCGTGGCTTCGCGGTCGCGGCCGTGCACGGCGACCTCGGTCAGGGCCAGCGCGAGCAGGCGCTGCGCGCGTTCCGCAACGGCAAGATCGACGTGCTGGTGGCCACCGACGTGGCCGCCCGCGGCATCGACATCGACGACGTCACCCACGTGGTCAACTACGACTGCCCCACCGACGACAAGACCTACGTGCACCGCATCGGCCGCACCGGCCGGGCCGGGCGCACGGGCATCTCGGTCACGTTCGTGGAGTGGGAGGAGCTGACCCGCTGGAAGATGATCAACCAGATGCTCGGGCTCGACTTCGCCGAGCCCGAGGAGACCTACTCCACCTCGCCGCACGTCTACACCGAGCTCAACATCCCCGAGGGCACCAAGGGCGTCCTCCCGCACGCGAGCCGCTCGCGTGCGGGGCTGTCCGCGGAGCGCATCGAGGACCTCGGTGAGACCGGCAGGATCCGCGGGCGCGGCGGCCGCCGCCGCGACGAGCGCGACGAGCGCGAGGAGCGCCCCGCCCGCACGCCGCGCCAGCGCCGCCGCACCCGCGGCGGCAGAGAGCTGGCGGAGAACGCAGCCGCCGAGACGCCGGAGGTCGAGCCCGTGAAGACCAAGACGGAGGAGACTCCCGCCATCTTCTCGCCGGACGAGATCCAGGCTGCCGAGCCGAAGCGGGGCCGCACCCGCAGAGGGGCGGCGTCCACGGCGATCGAGCAGGCGCTGGCCGAGGCGCCGGAGGCGCCGGCGAAGCCCACCCGCTCGCGCCGGTCCGCCAAGCCCGAGGCCGACGCAGGGCCCGACACCGGGCCCGACACCGGGCCCGACACCGGGCCCGACACCGGCTCGAAGCGCGGCGCCGTCGCCGAGCCCGCACCGGTCGCTCCCGCGGCCGACCCAGCGGCAGCGCCTATCTCCGGGCCCACGTCCGGGCCCACATCCGGGCCTGCGCCGGTGACGCCGGCCGCAGCCGAGCCCGAGCCGAGCTTCCTGTCGACGCCGCTGCCACCGGCGCGCACGGAGCCCGACCGCATCATCCCGCCGAGCCCGTTCTCGGTGATCTTCCAGTCACCCGATCTGGCCACGGACGACGACGACATCGCCCCGTCCGCGGCGACCGAGCGCAAGCAGCAGCGGCGCCAGTCGCGTGGCGGCAACGGTGGCGGCAACCGCCGCCGCGCCGGCTGAGGAGACAGCGACAGAGGCGCGCACCCCGAGCGGGTGCGCGCCTTTCATATGCCGGAGCGACGGCCGTAAGGGCTCCTCACGG
>NZ_SMKP01000278.1:0-10057 GCF_004349015.1 Nonomuraea diastatica | reverse complement strand
GTCACCAGCGCCGCCCCCGCCCCCTCCGGAAGGTCCCGCAGCGCCCTGGCCGTCGATCGGGTGTCGTTCCCCGTCACCCCCACCGTCAGCAGGGCCTGCCGCTCGGCGCAGACCCGCGCGCAGACGTCGATCACCAGCGCCCGCTCCTCCGGATCGAGCGCGGCCACCTCGCCGGTGGTGCCCAGCGCGACCAGACCGGCCGCACCCTGGTCGAGCACGTGGCCCGCGAGCTTCTCGACCGCGTCCGCGGCCACCTCCCCCGAGGAGGTGAACGGGGTGATCAGCGGTACGTGGATTCCTCTCAGCATGCTTCGAGGGTGACCCGCGCGCACCCGTTAGGTCCAGCACTGATTTCTTGGCCAGACGTTAAGCTCAACTTATGCTCGACCCGCGCAAGCTCCTCCTGCTCCGTGAGCTCGCCAGGCGCGGCACGATAGCCGCGGTGGCGCAGGCCGTGACGTTCACGCCCTCGGCCGTCTCCCAGCAGCTCTCCGCCCTGGAGCGGGAGGCGGGCGTGCCGCTGCTCGAACGCACGGGCCGCACCGTGACGCTGACGCCCGCCGGCCACCTCCTGGTCGAACACGCGCAGGCCGTGCTCGAACAGCTCGAACGCGCATCGGCCGCGCTCGCCACCGCACGCGGCGGGCCCTCGGGGCCGCTGCGCGTCGGCGCGTTCCCCACGGCGGCCCGCGTGCTCCTGCCGCCCGCGCTCGCCGCCCTGACCGGTGCCCACCCGGGTCTCGAACCGAGGGTCTCGGAGATCGACCCCGCCGACGTCTCGGCCGCGCTGCGGGCGGGCGAGCTGGACGTGGCGCTCGTGCACGAATACGACTTCGTGCCGCCGGTCACGGACGCGTCCATCGAGACCGAGCCGCTGTTCAGCGAGCCGATCTACCTCACCGACCGCCCCACGATCGCCGCCGCCCGCGCCGACGCGTGGATCACCAACAAACCGGGCACCCTCTGCCACACGATGGCGATCAGGGCCTGCCAGGCGGCCGGCTTCGAGCCGGTGGTGCGCCACCACATCGACGATTTCGACACCGTGCTCGCCTTCGTGGCGGCCGGTCAGGGGGTGGCGCTCGTGCCCCGCCTGGCGGCGATCGACCCGCCGCCTGACGTGTCGCTCACCCGCCTGCCGCTGAGCCGCCGCACCCTGGCGGCCTTCAGGCGAGGGTACGGCGAGCACCCGGCGATCAGGGCCGCCGTCTCCGCCTTCCGCACGGCCGTCACCCGCCTGCCCCTCTGACCTCCGCCCCGCCTGAAGGCCTGCCTCTCCAGGCCTCCGGCGCACCGAACAACCCTGCCCCTCTAGCCCTTCGGGGTGCCGAGCAGCCCGTGAACCAGATCGGCGAAGGCGGCCGCGAGCCTTTCGTGCTCTCCTGCCCGCAGGCGGCTCGCGATCGGCTCCATGTGCAGCGTGCCGAGCAGCATGTGCGCGATCTGCTCCGCGTCCACGTCGGGCCTCCCCTCAGCGATCAGCCGCGACGCGTGCCGGTGCCAGAACACGTAGATCGGGTTGGCCTGGCGCGGCTGCTCGGCGTGGGACTTCCTGGTGACCACGGCGTGCTCGTGCGCCGCCATGAGGTTGCCGTTGCGCGCCGCCAGCTCGGCCACCGCCGCGAAGAACGCGACCAGCCGCTCGACCGGGGCAGCGCCGGGGCCAAGCGGCGGCGGCCCCTCGGTGACGGCCTGCTCCAGCTCGCGCGCCCGCTCGGTCATGAGCTCCAGCATGAGCCCCGTCCGGCTGCCGAACCGGTGGAACACCGTCCCCTTGCCCACGCCGGCGGCGGCTGCGACCCGTTCGACGGAAACTTCCTCCGGCGGGTACCGCCGCAGCAGTTCCTCGGCCGCCCGCAGGATTGCCTGCCTGTTGCGCGCGGCGTCGGCCCGCTCTCGACGTTCCATCCGGAACATTCTTCCCCATGGACAAACTTGACCAATGGTCCATATATTAACTGGACCATTGGTTCAGATAGGAGCGGACATGCGCGCGATCGTCCTGACCGGAACAGGCGGCCCCGAGCGGCTCGAAGTCGCGGACCTGCCACGCCCACGCCCAGGAGAGGGCCAGGTTCTGGTCAGGGCCCAGGTCATCGGCGTCAGCTACGCGGAGACCCAGATCAGGAAGGGCACGCTGCCCTTCCCGCTCACGCTCCCCGCCGTCATCGGCGCGGAGGCGGCCGGCGAGGTCGTCGAAACGGGGAAAGGTGTCCCCGCAGAACTCCTCGGAAGCACGGTGGTGGGCGTGACCGGCGGGGTCGGGTCATACGCCGAGTACGTCCTCCTCCCCGCGGCCATGACATGCCCCGTACCGGGAGGGGTCACCCCCGAGCAGGCGCTGGCCGCGGCGGCGCCGGGCGCGATCGCCCTCGGCCTGCTGCACAGGGCGAAGCTGGAAGGAGGTGAGAGCGTCCTGGTGGAGGCGGGCACCAGCTCGGTCGGCACCTATCTGGTGCGGCACGCGAAGGAGTTCGGGGCGGGGCATGTGATCGCCACGGCAGGCTCGGCGGCCAAGCGGGACCGGGCCCTGGAGCTGGGCGCCGACGTCGCCCTCGACCACACGTGGCCCGGCTGGCCAGAAGAGCTGCCCGACGTGGACGTCGTCTTCGAGTCCATCGGCGGGAGCTCCGCCAGGCAGGTGCTCGGCCGCCTCACGCCCGGCAGCGGCCGGATGCTCTACTACGGCCTGCTGAGCGGGGAGCCCGCCGCCATCACCGCCGCCGACCTCATGGAACGCGGAGTGACGGCCGCCGGGTGCAGCGGCCCGGCCTGGGCGAAGCAGGTCTTCGGCACGCACTATCGGGAGATGCTGGCCAGGCTCGCCTCGGGCCGGAGCTCCGCGTTCATCGACCGCGCGCTGCCCATCGAGGAGGCGGCGCAGGCGCACCGCCTCCTGGAGAGCCGTACGGTCACCGGCCGGGTCCTGCTCGTTGCCTGACCCTCACCTGCCGAGCACGGCGTCGAGCAGGGTCGTGGCGCTGACCATGTCCTGGTCGTACTCTCCGGCCGTCACCGCCACGACCAGGTCCTCCTCCGGCACCGCGAGCAGTCGCTGGCCGCCGTTGCCTATGCCCTCGTACTGGCGGCGCTCGCCGGTGCCGACGTACCACTGGTAGCCGTAGCGGAACTCGCCCTCGATCACGATCCGGGGCGTGAGCATTTCCTTGATCCACTGGCCGGGCACGATGTCGCGGCCGCCGTCGAGCACCAGCTGGCCGACGGCCGCCAGGTCGAGCGGGCGCAGCCGCAGCCCGGCCGCGGCGGACTCCAGCCCGTCGTCACCCTTGGTCCAGCCGAAGTCGCCGATCCCGAGCGGCCGGAACAGCGCGGTCTCGGCGTACTCCGCCAGCGGCCGGCCGGCGCCGCGTGCGATGACGGCCCCGAGCAGCGCCGTGGCGCCCCCGCAGTACAGCCACCGCCTTCCGGCCTCCTCGACGACGGGCCGCTCGAGCACGTAGCGATGCCGGTCGGGTGCCAGCTCCATGGCGATCTCGCTGTTGGCCGGGGACGTGTAGGGGGCGTCCTCGTTCCATTCGAGGCCGAGCGTCATGGTGAGCGCGTGCTCGATGGTGAGGTGCGTCCGCTCGGGATCGGCCACCAGGTCCGGATATTCGGTGAACTGTCGCACCAGCCCCTCACCGGGATCCGGCACCAGCCCTTCACCCAGCGCGATCCCGTACAGCAGCCCCACGACGCTCTTGGACACCGACCGCAGGTCGTGCAGCGTGTCCCGGTCGAACACGACGTGTCCCAGGTCCTGGCCGAGCCGATGGTCCGGTCCGGCTCCGTAACGTTCGAGAACGACCTCCCCGCCCCGCATCACCACGAGACCGTGGAAGTTGGGCGCCGTGCCCGCGCGCAGGACCTCATCGACCCGCTCGGCCATAGCCACAATGTCCTCCTATAAGCACGATGTTCCTATAAGTCGGCACACCCTGCATATCGCCTGACACGGTGTCAGGTGCAACGCCATCCCGGAGCCGGGTTCAGCGCCGCAGGCGGCCACACCGGAACGGTGCCGGAGGCGGGCGAGCGCGGGCGAGCGCACCTTCGCCGGCACGGACTGAGAGGGTCCTCAGGGTTTCTCAGCCGTGACACAGCGGTGCCGACGCAGGCTTGGAGCATGGATCTCCTACTGAGCAGCCCGGCCATCGTGCAGGGGATGAAGAAGGTCGAGACGAGGATCCGGCGGTTGACCGGATCGTCCGCGCTGAGCGGGATCAACGCCGGCGCCGAGCGGATCGTGGCCGCGGGCGGCAAACGGCTGCGGCCCGCGATGACGCTCGCCACCTCCCTGGCGCTCGGCCACGGGCTCGACCGGCGCGTGATCACGGCTGCCGCCTGCGTCGAGCTCATCCACGCAGGCTCGCTCGTGCACGACGACCTCATGGACCACGCCACGCAACGCCGCGGCACCAGAACGCTCAACGACGAGCTCGGCGACGGCAAGGCGCTCGTCATCGGCGACTTCATGCTGGCCAGGGCCGGGCTCGCGGCCATCACGGCCGTGTCGAGGCCGGTGGCCGAGGTGCTGGCGGCCACCGTCGTCGAGCTGGCGGAAGGGCAGTTCATCGAGACGAACGACCTGTTCGACCCCGCCAGGACGCAGCAGAGCGCCCTGCGGTCCATCACCGGGAAGACGGCCGCGCTCTTCAGCGCCGGATGCCTGGTCGCCGCGGTCTGCGCGCACGCCTCCACCGAGGACAGGGCGCGGATGGCGGAATATGGGGAGAAGTTCGGGCTGATCTTCCAGATCCTCGACGACCTGCTCGACCTGACCGCCTCCAGCGACCAGCTCGGCAAACCCGCGGGCCACGACCTGCGGCAGGGCGTCTACAGCCTGCCGCTGCTCATGGCCGACGCCGACGTCCGGCACCTGCTCGGCAGGGACATGGACGACGACGAGGTGGCGGAGGTGTTGCGCAGGCTGCGGGCGAGCCGGATGGTGGACACCACGATCGAGCACTGCCGCGGTCTGGCCTCCGACGCGCTGGCCGCCTTACCGGTGCTGCACGACCGCGAGATGGCGGCCGTCCTGTACGGCCTGCCCACCGCGTACATCGATCACGTGGCGGGCATCGCCGCCCCAGCCACGGTGGACTGGACACAACCGGTGCCTAGCAGGCGCCAACCCATTTGACCGAGAAGATGTTGACCGTTTCCTTTTTGGTAAATTTCTTGATCGTCGTGCCATCGCCCGGCGGATGCAGACATGCTGTCCTCTTCGATTCGCCGAAATAGTTGTAGACGAAGCGGATGTGGTCGGCGCCGGCGACCCTATATCCGTTGTTCCTGATCCACGACGACCCTCCGTCGAAGGTGTGGGTGTGGTTGTTGTTCCCGCTGTACTGCCAGAGGGGGTATTTGGGGGGAGAGTAAATGCAGTAGTTCCCGCGCTTGCATCTGTCGATGGGGATGTCGCCGGCCGAGGTCGCCTGCGCGGGGGCGGCTGCCGCTGCCAGCGTCAGGAAGGCCACGGCTCCGAGTGAGGTGACGGTTTTCTTGAAGTGTCTGGCCATGGCCACCGTTCTACCGGACACCGATATCGATCGGCTTTAAGTCGCCTATACAGCCTTGACGTTACGCGGCGGGGCTTCTGGCTTCGAGGATCTCCGTGCGGGACCACGGCCCGCCGTACCAGAATCGCCAGCCGGCGTCGCGCCGCCGTACGTCGACGACGCCGAGCGAGCGCAGCGTGTCCTCGTACACGCGGGTGTGGTGCTGGTCGGCGATCAGCATCAGCCCTCCCGGCCGCAGCACCCGCAGCGCCTCGCGCACGGCCTGTTCCCGCCCCTCGGGCCGGGCGATGGTGTGGATGGCCTGGTCGGTGACGACCACGTCGAACGCACTGTCCTCGAACGGCAGGTCACGCAGGTCGCCCACCACCAGCGACACCCGGTCGGCGACGCCTTCCCGCCCGGCGTTCGCCCTGGCCCGCAACGCTTCCTTGGAGCGCTGTTCGAGGCCGGTCACGTGGCCCTCGTCCAGCCGTCGTGCGGCCAGCGTGAGGACGGCGCCGCGCCCGCAGCCCAGATCCAGCAGGCGCTCTCCGCCTTCCAGGCGATCCAGCTCCGCCGCCCAGACGGCCGGCTTGCCGTGCCGCGTCGTGTAGAGGTGGCTGCCCGCGCTGGCCAGCGTGTAGGTGCCGCCGAGCAGAAAGGCGACCCCCGCCTCCGGGACGTCGAACGTGAACGACAACACCGTGAGCGCCGCCAGCGTGATCACTCCGAGGAGCAGACCCGCCAGCGCCCAGGGTGCGTCGAACCCGTACCTACCGTGTCGCTTGCCCACATTCACGTTATATCTCAAGCTGGTCTTGACCGGGAATTAGCCGAACCCTGCCCCGACGCACCATCGACCACGCATTACGCATTACTAGGGTGACCTGGATGGGCACACTTTGGGGGTTTGACCAGGCATGACGGAGAGAGAACGAGGTTTTGGCCTGGGAGCGAGCATCGCACTGACCATGGGGGCGGCGATGTTGTGGGGAGTGGCGCACCTGGCGGTCGAGCGCCGCCGATCCGGTCTGGCGCTCATGGTGGCGTACGTGCTCATGCTGGCCGGCGTGCTCACCGTGATCACCGCGCACAGCGCCAACCTCCTGTCTCTGGCCGTCCAGCCCCGCTGGCTGACCGTGCTCACCGTAGCGCTGGTGACGATCGCCCTGGCCTGGACCGCCGTGATCGTCTGGTCGTTCGTCCTCGTACGCCCCCCGCGCTCGGACCGGATCGGCCGCTTCCTGACCACGACGCTGACCGTCGCCCTCTGTGCTCTCATCCTGGCCCCCACCGTCTACGCCGCCAGGATCGCCTACCTGTCGCGGGACGTCGTGAACACGTTGTTCCCGTCCAGCGCCGACAGCACGCCCATCATGGCCCATGATCCGTGGAACGGCGCGGCGCGCGTGCAGTTCCTGCTCCTCGGCGGCGACTCGGCGCCCGGCAGGCCCGGCGTGCGCACCGACAGCATGACCGTGGCCAGCGTGGACACCACGACCGGCGCGACCACGCTGTTCGGCCTGCCGCGCAACCTCCAGCGTGTGCCGCTCCCCCACGGCCCGGCCAGGACCCGCTTCCCGTTCGGCTTCAGCGGCGCGGGCCCCGACACGCCCGGCCTGCTCAACGAGATCTTCCAGTACGCCGAGGACCACCCGGACGTGGTGCCGGGCGTGCCGAAGGGCGAGCGCGGCCCCACCCTGCTCAAGCAGACGATCAGCGGCATCCTCGGCCTTCCCGTGCAGTATCACGTCCTGGTCGACATGAAGGGCTTCGCGGAGCTCGTCGACGCCATGGGCGGCGTACGGGTCACCATCAAGGACCCCATCGTGTACGGCCGCAACCGCGAGGGCCTGCTGCCGCCGGGCACGCGCAAGCTCTCCGGCGAGGAAGCCCTGTGGTACGGCCGCTCGCGCACCGACAGCGATGACTATGTCCGCATGGGACGGCAGAAGTGCCTGCTCAACGCGGTCGTCAAGCAGGCCGAGCCGATGACCGTGATCAACAGTTTCGAGCGGCTGGCCACGGCCGCCAAGCGGACCATCTCCACCGACCTGCCCCAGGACCTCCTGCCGGCCGTCGTGGACCTGTCGCAGAAGGTGAAGAACGCCAGGATCCGCAGCCTCAGCTTCGTGCCGCCGCTGATCGACACGGCGAACCCCGACTGGCGCCTCATCCGCGGCACGGTCTCCGACTCCCTGAGGGAGCGCCCGTCCACCAAGACCGTGCCGACGCGCGAGAAGCCGCCCACGACGCCGCAGCCGGACAGCCCGATCAACCTCGACGCCACCTGCGGTTAGACCGTCTCGTCCAGGTGCTCGGCGTAGTAGGCGATGGCGCGTGCGTACCCGCCGGCCCGGTCCGACTCGGCGACCACCTGGAGCAGCGTCGTGACCGCCTCGGCGGAACGCCCGGCGTTGTGCAGCGCCATCGCCATGAACGTGCGCAACGCCCCGTCGCCGGGGAACTCCTTCAGCCCTCGCTCGAACGTCTCCAGCGCCTCGGCGTGTCTGCCGAGCACCCGCAACGTGCTGCCGAACCCTGTGAAGGCCCCCAGCCGGTCGGCGTCGCTCAGCCCCTCACCCGCCAGTGCGCGTTCGTAGTGGGGGACCGCCTCGGCCTCAAGCCCGAGCACGTCGTGCGCCCATGCCGCCTGGTAGGCCACCTCGGCGTCGTCGGGATGCCGCCGGGCCAGCTCGACGAGGAGCTGCCGGGCCTGCTCGCCCTGACCTTCCTCACGCAACCGTACGGCTCGCGCCAAATCCTCATTCCTCATGGAGCGAGTGTGGCATGATGATGTTCGTCAGAAACGGTAACGATTTTCATCTCCAAGGAGGCGCCGTGAGAGTGGCGTTCGTCGGAAAGGGCGGCAGCGGCAAGACGACGATGTCGGCGCTGTTCGCGAGGCATGTGGCGAGCCAGGGTGGCCCCGTGGTCGCCATCGACGCCGACATCAACCAGCACCTCGCCCTCGTGCTCGGCCTCGACCGGCAGCCCGAGCCGCTCGGCGCCCACCTCACCGAGATCAAAGACCGGCTGCGCGGCACCAACCCGCGCATCCCCTCGGCGGAGTCCATGGTCAAGACCACCCCGCCCGGCCGCGGCTCCACGCTGCTGAGCTTCGACGACCTCGCCGCCGACCCGCTCGGGCTCACCACGCCCGACGGCCTGCGCCTGCTCGCGACCGGCCCGTTCAGCGAGGACGATCTCGGAGTGGCCTGCTACCACTCGAAGGTCGGCGCGGTCGAGCTGCTGCTCAACCACCTGGTCGACGGCGTCGGCTCCTACGTCGTGGTCGACATGACCGCCGGCGCCGACTCCTTCGCCTCCGGCCTGTTCACCCGGTTCGACCTGACGTTCCTCGTGGCCGAGCCGACCAGGCAGGGCGTGAGCGTCTACCGGCAATACCGCAACTACGCCGCTCAATACGACGTGGCGCTCGCCGTGGTCGGCAACAAGGTGCACGACGAGTCCGACGTCGACTTCCTGCGCGAGCACGTGGGTGACGATCTGCTCACCTGGATGGGACACTCAGCCGCCGTCCGCGCCATGGAGCAGGGCCGCCACTTCACGCTCGACGACCTCGAGCCGGCCAACGCCGACGCGCTCGCCCTGCTCCGCAAGACCCTCGATGAGCAGGAGAAAGACTGGGAGCGCTTCGGCCGGCAGACCGTGGAGTTCCACCTGCGCAACGCCCGCGCGTGGGGCAACGAGCGCACCGGCACCGACCTGTCCGAGCAGATAGATCCGGGCTTCGTCTACGGGCCCTGATCACACGACTGTCCCCCTCCAGGCATCTGGAGGCTCCCCCCATCACCGCCTAGCGTCACATTTGATCCCTTTCGAGAGGAGACAGCATGTCGCTGACCGTTCCGAACGATCTGCTCGACCAGGCCAAGGCTGGTGACGTGGACGACGCGGCCTTCGTCACGTGCGTGCGCGACTCGCTGCCGTACGCGTGGTCGCTGATCAGCGACCTGGCGAGCCGGCGCGAGCAGACCGGGGCCGAGTTCGCGGACAACACGGTGCCACCGCCGTCCGAGGAGGCCCGCGGCCAGCTCCTGCGTTGCCTGGCGAGCGACGCGATGCGCGGTGCGCTGGAGCGCCACTTCGGGGTCCGCCTGGCCTTCCAGAACTGCCACCGGGTCGCCGTCTTCGACCCGACGGCCACGAAGGCCCTGCAGGAGTTCGTCACTCCGCGAGCCCAGATCCTCAACCAGAAGCCGGAGCTGGTGGACTGCTGATCCCTCCCGGTGACCCGGCACCCCGCCGGGTCACCGGGGCAGCAGCGGCAGCACCTCGTCGCCGAACCGCCTGATGTTCTCCAGCGTCCGGCGATGCTCCCCGAGGCCCTCCACCATCACGATGAAGTGATCGATTCCGGTCTTCTCCGCGGTGCGCTGCAGGGTCTCCGCACAGTGCCCAGCCGACCCGACCGGATGGATGCGCGTCAGCAGATCCGCATATGCCGGGATGTTTCGTGTAGGGCGCGGCCGGTCGTCCACCGGCACATAACCCGCCAGCCCCGGCCCCAGCCACCGCGGCAACGACTCCTT
>NZ_SMKP01000277.1:0-10127 GCF_004349015.1 Nonomuraea diastatica | reverse complement strand
CGCCGCCCCTTCACCGCCCGCCGGAGGCCAGCCCACGCCGATCGGCGCCGCATCGCGGGTCGGCGGCGGGCCGCCGAGCGAGGCCGGTCGGCCGGTCGGTGGTGAGCTGCCGGGTGAGCGGAGCTCGCCGGTCGGTGGTGAGGCGCCGGGCGAGGGGGAGTCGCGGGCCGGTGGTGAGGTGCCGGGCGGCAAGACATCACGCGACGGCGGCGAGTCCGCGCTGGCGGGCGGGGCGAGCGTCTCGCCGGGCGGACCGGACCTGGAGGGTGACGGGACGTTGTGGCTGGGAGGCGGGACGGCGGGGCTGGTGTTGCGCGCGCTGCCGGGAGGCGGACCGGCGAACACGGCGGTGGCGCTGGCCCGGCTCGGCACCCCGGCACGCTTCCTCGGCCGCCTGTCAAAGGACGTCTTCGGCGAGTTGCTTCGCGACCACCTCGCCGGCTCGGGCGTGGACCTGTCGGCCTCCATCGAGGCGGAGGAACCGAGCACACTCTCCGTCGCCGCCCTCGACCCCCAGGGCCGGGCCACCTACACCTTCTACGCCGACGGCACGGCCGACTGGCAGTGGAAACCGTACGAGCTGGACCTGCGGCGCCTGGGCCCGGTGAGCTGCCTGCACACCGGCTCGATCGCCCTGGTCAAGAAGCCGGGGCGGGAGGCGGTGGAGGAGTTCGCGCGGTCCGCCGCCGAGCACGTCACCATCTCGATCGACCCGAACGTCCGCCCCAGCCTCGCCTCCCGGGAGGACTATCCGATCACCCGCTGGTGCGAGTGGACCGACATCCTCAAGCTCAGCGACGACGACCTGGACTTCCTGCTGCCCGGCACGTCGACGGAACGTGCCTGCGACACCTGGCACGCCGCCGGCGCCCGGCTGGTCGTCATCACGAGAGGCGCGGCGGGCGCCCTGGTGTCCGTGGACGGCGAGCGGGCCACCGTGGCGGCGCCCCGGGTGAACGTCGTGGACACGGTCGGCGCGGGTGACGCGTTCACCGCCGGGCTGCTGCACTCCCTCGACACGAACGGCCTCCTCGGTGGCCGTCTCGACGGGCTCGACCTGCGGGTGGCGGCGGACGCGGCGGAGTTCGCGGCCCGGGTCGCGGCGCTGACGTGCTCCGTCGCCGGCGCCAACCCTCCCTGGGCGAACCGAACTCCCCAGCGCCCGGCCATGTGACGGCCCGCAACCACTGCCTCGGGCACCCGGCGACTCTGAGAGGCGGTCCTGAGAGGCGGCCCAGAACAACGGGCCTGAGGGGCGGCCCCGAGGGGCGGCTCAGAGCGGCGGTCCTGGGAGGTGGCGGGACGCTAGGCGTCGCGCAGGCCCGCGAACAGATCCTCCTCGTGGTGAGGGGTGCTGACCGTGCTCAGCTTCCGCTCGAACGCCTCGTGCGAGAACGCCTGGTGCTGCACCTCCTCGGGCATGCGCAGCAGGAAGATGTTCTCCCCTTGACTTTCGTGGGCTTTGAGCGCCTTGAGCTTGCGCTCGGTGTAGTCGGCGACGCCGATGATCGTGGTGACCCGCTCGTCGGGGGTGCCGAAGTCGTCGGAGGGTTCGAAGCCGAGGTCGATCCCGTTGGCGCGCATGGCTTCGAACATCCGCTTGATCGAGGACCTGGGCATCGCCGTGTAATAGAGCTTGTCGGGGATGCCGGTCGCCTCGGTGGCGGCGACCGTGACGCGGTGGGTCTGGACGTGATCGGGATGGCCGTAACCGCCGCCGCCCGTCTCGTCATAGGTCACCACGACCTGCGGCCGGTAGCGCTCCATGAGCGCGCCGAGCTTGGCGGAGGCCACGTCGACCGGCACGTTGGCGAACGCGTCGGGGTGGCCGTTGGTCTCCCACCCGTCCATGCCGGAGTCGCGGTAGCCGAGCAGCTCCACATGGTCGACGCCCAGGTGGTAGACGGACTCGCGCAGCTCGGCCAGCCGCCGCCCGGCCACCCGCGCGGCATCGTGGCCAGGCTCGCCCGGCTTGACGCCGCCCTGGTCGTCGCCCTGCTCGCCGTTGGTGCACGTGACCAGGACCGTGCGGACACCCTCATCGGAGTAGCGGGCGAGGATGCCGCCGGTGCTCAGGCACTCGTCGTCGGGGTGGGCGTGCACGACCATCAAGGTGAGTTGCCGATCCATGACGGGAACCCTATCGGCCACCTCCGACAGATCCCGTCCCACCCAACGGTCCTCATCGGCCTGCCCCTCCGGCCTGCCCCTCCCGCCCGTCGGGCCTGCCGCCCGTCGGGCCTGCCGCCCGTCGGGCCTGCCCGGCCCGCCGGGTCGTCGGGTCGGGTCGTTCACGGTATGTACGTCCGCCGGTGCCGGCGGGCGGTCATGCGCGGCCGCCGGTCCTGGCGAGGTCGTCGGCGCGGAGCCGGGCGGCCGTGGCGGCGGCGCGATCGCCGAGGTGGTCGGCGAGCGCCGCCTGCTTGAGCCAGTTGTACGGGCTGCACGGCCGCACGTTGATCCGCTCGCTCACCAGCACCCGCGCGACGTCACGACGCCCCGCCCGCAGGGTCGCCTCCAGCAGCGTCTTCTGTACGGCGTCCCGCTGCGCGTGGCTGCCCCCGAACTCGTTGACCCGATGCCTGATGGGATACAGCAGCTCCACCACCGAGGCGTGGTCGCCCCTCCCGAACGCCACGATGGCCCGGCACACCGGCAACCCGACCTGCAGCGTCATGTCGTGGTTGGTGACACCGGGACGCGGCTCCAGCACGTACGCCTCCCGCCCCGCGATCAGCTGCTCGGCGTCGCCGATGCGGCCGGCGCCCACGTACGCCATGACCGCGTGCATGTCGTTGAACGCGTAGAACGGCTCCGCCACCCGCGGTGGCCAGGCGTCGGCCAGCGCGCGCCAGCGTTCGTGCTGCTCCGAGCCCTCCAGGTGGAGGCGCCAGAGCAGGGCGGCGGCGTCGAGCAGCTCCATGCACGACTGCCCGTCCGCCAGCACCGCGTCGTAGATCGCCAGCGCCCGCGCCACGTCGCCGGACTCCAGCGCGTACAGGCAGTAGTGCCACCAGGTGTGGACGTTGAAGAACGTGCCGGTGGACCAGTCAGGCAGCCGCGCGTCGAGGTAGCGGAGGCCGTGGCCGAAGCGGCCCTGCATCTCGTACGTGTGCGCCACCGCGTGGATGCCCCACACATCGCGCGGGTTGAGCTCGACCGCGCGCAATCCCACCTCCTCCGACCGGTCGTAGTGGCCCGCCTCTTCGAGGCCGAAGGCGTACATGCCCAGGACGTGCCCGAAATGCCGGTCGTCGGGGTGCCAGGCGTTCAACGCGCCGCCGATGCGGTCGCGCAGCGAGCGAGCGTCGCCGGTGAAGAAGTCGATCTGGTGGCCTGCGATCAGTGCCAGGGCGTCGCGCGGGTGCTCCACGGTGATCCAGGCCAGCAGCGAGCCGCACCGCAGGAAGTCGCCGTCGAGCAGCGCCTGCACGGCGGCCACGTGCGCGCGCTCGCGGGGGAGCAGCGACGCGTCGTCGACCGCACGGCGGAACGCCCCGAACCGCGCCCGGGCCTTGCGCGCGTCGTCGGCCTCGGTGGTGAGCAGCCCGAGGTACGCCGACAGGACGTTGCCCATCGGGAAGCCGGGGGAGTCGGACAGCGCCGCCTTCGTCTCTGCGGCGACCTCCACCCGCAAGTGCAGCAGCTCGTCGATGGCCCGGTCGTAGTGCCGCGCCGCGGCGGTGCTCGCCCCGCTCATCGCCAGGCCGTGCTGGTCGTGGCTCACCGGCCCAATGTAACGGGGAGACGGGGCGGGCTCGGTTCGCCGTCTGCTCCCCGGGCCGCGGGCGGAGGTGGTGTAGCGTCCGAACCGTCCACGAACATCCGGACAGGAGCGCCATGACGGACAACGACGCCGCCACGCCGGGCTGGGCCCGTGTCGACACCACCGTCTCGCACTCCGCGCGGGTGGTGGAACTTCCTGCTGGGCGGAAAGGACCATTTCCCCGTCGACCGGGAGGCGGGGGAGACGCTGCTGCGGTTGTTCCCCGACTTCGCCATGGTCGCCAGGCTGCAGCGCGCGTTCCTCGCCCGAGCGGTGCGCCACCTCGCGGGCGAGGCCGGGATCCGGCAGTTCCTGGACATCGGCCCCGGGCTGCCCACCGCCGGCAACACCCACGAGATCGCGCAGGACGTCGCGCCGGAGTCCCGGGTGGTGTACGTGGACCACGACCGTAGATTGTCGGGTAGTGTGCACGGTGTCGGGTCAGCACGGCGGTTGCTGGCAAGCATCCCCGAAGGGATGCGGAACCGTGAGCCTAGGCGCAGCGTTCGTGAGGGTCAGCACGGGCAGCCAGGACGAGACGAGTCAGATCAAGATCACCGAAGCCCACGCGCAAGATCGCGGGGTCACGATCGTCAAGTGGTTCAAGCTCCACGGTTACAGCGCCAGTCATGGCACGCAAGAGCCCGCGCTACGTGAGGTCATCGCCGAGAGTGAGCGTGGCGACTACGCGACTCTTATGGTCACCGAGTCGAGTCGGCTTGATCGGCGGGAAGACTTGGACGCAAGGCTGAGATTTTGCTGGCGATCCGTTCCGCTGGTGGAGACATCATTTCGATCAGCGAGCCTCAGTTCGGGCGTACCGACTTTGCCGGACGCATCGTGACGCTCGTGGTGCAGCACGCGAACGCCGAGAAATCCAAAGCAAACTACTTTCCGTGGAATCTCTATGATCATCGCGAATAACGCGCATCACGGCCCACTACCGGTATTCTGGGCAGCGAAGGGTGAACGCCGCGCGAAGCAGGCGCACTGCACGAACCCGGAAGCCGTCAAGAACAGTTTCGAGCGCGTCGCAACGGTGAATCTCTGTCGTCCATCGGTCGCAGCTACGATCTATATCCGGCATCGATAAAGAATTTTATCCGGGCTGCGCTGTGGCGGGAGCGCAAAGCAGCGCCTCTCCTGCGGGCGCTTCAAGGGCTGCGCAGCACAGCCCGTCATCGACCTGATTACGGGCATGGTCGCGAGCGACACGACGGACATTCTCGCGTTTCAGCGGGTATCGGGGAACGCTCACGAACTGGATGCGCTGAACGCTGAACTCCGTAGGATACAGGGCCGTCTTTCCGCGACCGAAGATGATGACTAACTAGACGCGATGGTCGCCCAGCGCAAGGCGATTAAGGCGCGGATGGAGGATACGTTATCGTGCCTGACACGTCCGATTACGCGCCCACGGGCCAGACAGTAGCCGAGATGTGGAAAGACGGGGATGACACCGTCAAACGCGGAATGGTCCGCGCAGCTAACAAGACCTTGGGAATCCTCCTCTCAAATCACCAGGGTCAGTGGATCATCGACCTCGGAATATCGAACTTAAAAGGCGCTGGGGACGCGGAACGAGATCGTGGACCTCGGCAATGGCTTGTGCTTCCGGCGCCAGGCCGCTGCTCGTCAGTGATACAGTCCTGGTGTCCTCAAAGGGACGCTGGCGTCGCGCAGTAGAATGGCACTGATGGTAGGCAGCATGTATGGGGTGAGCCGCCCAATCACCAACCATGGCCTTTCCTCAGCGCAGTGGCCAGCGTAGAACCGGGTCCCCAGGTGTAGGTAATGAGCAACTGATCGGGTTCCTCGGGCACCCGTAGGGCCCGGTAAGCGAGAGTAAACAGACCCAGGCGGTCATGTGAAAAGCGATAGGAGCCGTGGCTCTTGTCCATGAGGTGGTGCGCCTCCCATATCCGGCGGAAGTCGCTACTCGCGGCCGACAGTTCGTCGACGAGGCTAAGCAATTCTTCATCATCGGGGCACCGGCCGAATCCTAGGCGCAAGCGCGCGGTGACATCCCGGGCCTTCATGTCCCAGTCCCTGAACAAGCTACGCGCTCCGGGATTCAAGAAGACTTGGCGGGCCATGTAACGCCGCTGCGGCGTCAGGGCCAGAACATCTCCGAAGATGAGACGCGCTGGGTCGTTCCAGGCCAGTACCTCCGTTCTGCGCCCCACCACGTAGGCCGGGACAGCGGGCATGGCGTCTAACAACCGTTGCAATCCAGGGGCAGCCTGCGCGGAGCAGGCGCGCATGGGCCGTCGCACGGGCCGGGCGAGCCGGTGTAGGTGAAGGCGTTCCACGGAAGTCAACCGTAGGGCGCGTGCCACCGCATCGAGCGCTTCGGCAGAGATTTTTTCGTTGCGTCCTTGTTCTAGCCGCACGTAGTAGTCCACTCCAAGCCCGGCCAGCCGGGCCAGTTCCTCGCGCCGCAGGCCCGGAACTCTGCGTCGCTCCCCGTAGGTGGGCACACCGAGTTCCGCTGGGTTCAGCCGTGCACGACGCGAACGAAGGAATGCCCTGAGTTCCGAAGATCGATTCATGACCTGCGCTATCGGACAGTCCCGATACGGGACGTGGGGGATCGCCCCGACCGGTCAGCGGGTGATTCGTACGCCAGCTCCGAGGCTCGCAATCCCCGGCGTCTGTGATCAATGGCGTTTGCACAACGCGGTCGTGAGCGATTCTTCACCGATGAGGCTACCCGCAGGATCGGGGTCGAAGGGAGCGTCTTGCGGCCCCTTAGCAGAAGAACTGCGCCATGACAAGAAGCCCAATGGTGCCCTCCCACCCGGCAGAGCCACTGAACATCATGGCCAGGCGGGCCGCGATACCACTCGTCTCGGCAAGCCGGCGTTCCCGGCTAAGCCGAAACCCAAGAAGGGGAAGGGCAATCCATGAAAATGCGCCACCTACGGGTCGCTGTCGTCCTTGCCGGCGCTAGCATCATATCGGTTCCAGCTCTTGTCGCCGTTACCACCACTACAGCGAATGCTGCTTCATGTTCGGCCTACCGGGTAGACAGCGGCAATCGAGATGGCGCGAGGTCGAGTTGTCCCGCTGGGACATATCAGGTAGAGCATCGCGCCTACATTTCGTGTAAGAACGTCGTGGGCGGTCCCGATTACACCATCCATGGCCCCTGGGCGGGGGCCGCGTCCACCTCCACCGCCTGGTGCTACTCGGGGGACACGCGCACTACCTATGGCGTGAATCAGCGATCTCAGAACCGATGAAGCGCTAATTCGGAGGAACAAACGTCATCGATGGCCCTGCCCGTGAAGGCAGGGCCCGGGGGCAGCCACCCTACCCACTGCCCGAACCCCGGCACCTCCACCGTGGACATCAACGATACGACGTATACGGGGCGCACTGAAGGTCAGGAGTACCTCCTTCCCTACTACATCTACTGCACCTCCTGGGCTCCTGGGGTGAGGAAAGGGAATCCGGTCGGCGGAAGCTCATCAAATGGAGTGGGTGCGCGGAACGGTAAAGGCTCGCCCGGGTGAGATGCCGGTCGAGCCTCTTTTTGTGGTTAGGCGGGTGGCTGGGATTGTTTTGCAGGAATGACGCGCACAATCCTTCCGGCTTCGATGTGCCTGAGTACTTCAGGGAGTGTTAAGTCCTGGGCCAGGATATCGCCTGGTCGAACTACGACCTGAGGTGTACGGCGGCTGGCAATCCGAACAACTCACCAGCGCCCTCAAGCCCCTCGATGTCAAGGTCCGTGACATCAGCCGCCGCCGTGACGGCAAACAACGCGTCCGGCGCGGTATCCGCCTCGCCAATCTCACGCGGGCATCGTGCCCGCCTCGGTACGCGCCATGATCGCCCTGTCTATGACCTGCTTGGCCTGGTCGGCGTGAAGGCCGGTGCCCGCTCAGATCAGGCCGAGCGCCAGCATCGCGTCGGCGACCCGCCGGAACCCGTCGATGTTGGCGCCGGCCACGTAGTCGCCCGGCATGCCGTACTCGTCGGCGGTCTGCAGGCAGCGGTCGTGGATGTCGCGCATGATCTCCTCAAGCCGGTGCTCGGAGAACTCGAACGTCCACGAGTCGCGGCTGGCGTTCTGCTGCATCTCCAGCGCGCT
The DNA here is from genome assembly GCF_004349015.1 of Nonomuraea diastatica. NCBI lineage: Bacteria > Bacillati > Actinomycetota > Actinomycetes > Streptosporangiales > Streptosporangiaceae > Nonomuraea > Nonomuraea diastatica. The sequence goes on along the minus strand of NZ_SMKP01000277.1, from coordinate 2,262 downwards.
GGTCGCCACGCCGCCCGCGTTGGCCGCCTTGCCGGGCCCGAACGCCACGCCCGCTTCCAGGAACACCTTGATGCCCTCCGGCGTGGTGGGCATGTTCGCGCCCTCGCCGACCGCGATGCAGCCGTTGCCAACCATGACGGCGGCGTCGCGGCCGGTGATCTCGTTCTGCGTGGCGGACGGCATCGCCACCTCGCACGGCACCTCCCACACGCTGCTCCCCGCCACGAAGGTGGCGTTGTGGCCGCGGCGCTCGGCGTACACGTTCAGCCTGTCGCGCTCGACCTGCTTGATCTGCTTGAGCAGGTCCAGGTCGATGCCCTTCTCGTCGAGGACGTAGCCGGAGGAGTCGGAGCACGCGACGACCCTGCCGCCGAGTTGCTCGATCTTCTCGATGGTGTAGACCGCCACGTTGCCGGAGCCGGACACCGCGACCCGCCTGCCGTCGAACGACGTGCCGCGCGCCTTCAGCATCTCGTCCACGAAGAACGCGCACCCGTAGCCGGTGGCCTCCGTGCGGACCTGCGCGCCGCCGTACGCCAGGCCCTTGCCGGTGATGACGCCCGACTCGTAGCGGTTGGTGATGCGCTTGTACTGGCCGAACAGGTAGCCGATCTCCCGCCCGCCGACGCCGATGTCACCGGCGGGCACGTCGGTGTACTCGCCGATGTGCCGGTAGAGCTCCGTCATGAAGCTCTGGCAGAAGCGCATGACCTCGCGGTCGGAACGGCCCTTCGGATCGAAGTCGGAGCCGCCCTTGCCGCCGCCGATCGGCAGGCCCGTCAGGCTGTTCTTGAAGATCTGCTCGAACCCCAGGAACTTGACGATCCCGAGGTAGACCGACGGGTGGAAACGCAGCCCGCCCTTGTACGGCCCCAGAGCGCCGTTGAACTCCACCCTGAAGCCACGGTTGATCTGCACCTCGCCACGGTCGTCGGCCCACGGCACCCGGAAGATGATCTGCCGCTCGGGCTCGCAGATCCGCTCGATGATCTTCGACTCGGCGTATTCGGGGTGCTTCCCGAGAACCGGGCCGATGCTTTCGAGCACCTCGCGCACAGCCTGGTGGAACTCCGTCTCACCGGGGTTGCGGCGAAGGACGTTGTCGTAGATCGACGACAGCTTCTCGTGCAACACGTACTCCTCAGCTCACTGCATGCGTTCCTCACTGTAAGGGGAGGCTTGATGTGAACTGCACCCGTATGCCCCCCTTTATCGGGGAGCTTGTGGCGCCTGTATGCGCCTGGGGCGGCACCGGTCAGCGGAACGCAAAATCTTCGCGCGGGCGTCACAGGCGGGCGCGCCGCCCTGTCTTAGCTCGCGATCGGGGCGTGCGGTGCTCCCGGCGGACGGGAAGGGCATGTCACGAGGACACGATCCGCGGCAAGACCACCTACAACGACGGGCTCGGCGAGCAGCCCGCCCATCTCATCAAGGAGGCACCCACCATGCGGGAACACCGATCGAACGCCTGGCAGACGGCGCTCACCATCGTGCAGGAGGCGGAACCGCCGTTCATCCCCAGGGACGCACACGAGACGACCGTGGTCATCGAATATCCGCCCGGAGACCCCGGCACGCCGCCGCACCGCCACCCCGGACCCGCCTTCGGCTACGTGCTGGAAGGCGAGATGCTGCTGGAGCTCGAAGGCGAGCCCGAGCGGGTCGTACGCGCCGGCGAGGCGTTCTGGGAGCCTGGCGGGGACGTCATCCACTACCAGGACGGCAACAACCGCGACGACATCCCGCTCCGGTTCCTCGTGACGATGTTGTGCGAACCCGGCAAGCCGATGCTCACCCTGGTGGACGACGACGAGCTCGCCCAGCGAGCCGACCGGCGCGCCGCCCGCCCCGCCTGACCACCCGCGAGAGCCGCGGCAAGCGCCCGCCCGCCTGGCGGCGCGGTCCGCCGGCGGGCCCGCGCAGGCGATGCGGCCACGTTCGATCAGAGGCAGGCACAGCGTCATGACACATCCAGAGACCCTGGAAGAGGCGCGCGCACTCGAACAGGCGGTCTCCGTTTTCACCGAGTTGCGCCCGCGCCTTTTCGGCATCGCCTACCGGATGCTCGGCAGCGTGTCGGAGGCCGAGGACGTCCTGCGGGAGGCCGCCGGCCGGGATTGACGGTCGCGGCCGGGGCCCGACGACCCTGCCCCGGCGCCGGGCGACGCCCATTCCGGTGCCGGGCCGATGGACCCGGGGCCGGACCGGGGGAGGCGATCAAGCTGATCCTGGTGAGCCGCGCGTCAGGGGCGGGGGAGGAGG
>NZ_SMKP01000027.1:0-71023 GCF_004349015.1 Nonomuraea diastatica | reverse complement strand
CCCATCGCCCAGCCGAGCACCTCACCGTCCGCACCGCCCACCTCCGCACCGCCCACGTCCGCACCGCCCACGTCCGCACCGCCGTCGGCCACGCCCACCGGCTCCCCCGAGCCCGAGCCCGAGCCGTCCAGCACGTCCAGCGACAGTTCGGGCGCGCCGCTCGACCACGCCGAATTCGGCGACTGGAACTTCTCCCTGAAGGGCGAGAAGTACGCGGCACGCAAGGTCGGCGGCTGGACGTACGACTCGTGCGACCCGGTGGACGCCGAAGGCGTGATGGCCGACAACAACTGCGAGAGCGCCATCCAGCTCGCCTACACCGCCTACGGCGGGAACCTCAAGGCGGTACAGATCGTCTTGGCGTTCCCCTCCAGCAGTGACGCCAGGAACGCCGCGAAGCGCCTGAAGAACACCGCCGACAAGAACGTGGTCTGGCGCAGGAGCAGCGCCCACAGGAGCTACTCGTACGGCAAGATCTACACGGGCGCGTACGTCAAGCACATGGTCATCACGATCGTCACCGCCAACTCGTCGGCCAAGCCCAAGGCCGAGAAGTTCCACACCGCCATGCAGACCGACCGCGGCGTCTACTTCTTCATGGGCCGCCAGAGCGAACGGGCCGTCACCAGCTGACCCGGAGACCCCGACGTCAGGCGAAATCGGCCGCCGTCATGCCCGCCGGATGTCCGGGCGGCCACTGCACGAGCTCGATCCTGTAGCCGTCAGGATCGGTCAGCCATGACGTCCGCATCCCCGGTCCCAGCTCCGCCGGCGGCTCGGCCGTGACGCCCCTGGCCGCGAGATCGGCGATCGTGGCATCGAGGTCGTCGACCTGGACGACGAGGTGGTTGACGGCGCTGATCTCCTTGACTGGTCTTGCGGGGTCGTGCACGAGCTCAAGGCTGACGAACGGGTCGTCGGGCAGCTTGAGCATGGTCAGGCTGCCGAACTCCGTCTCGGGAACCCGGCCGAGCTCGGCGTACCCGAGGGCGGTGTAGAAGGCGAGCGAGCGTTCCAGGTCGGTGACCCGCAGCCCGAGGTGCAACATGCGCATGCCCGGCAGACTAATGCCGACGTGACGAGGGCCACAATCGCGCCGCCGTCACCGAATCGCGCACTCCGGCAGGGCCGCGGCGCTACCCGGCGGAGGGCGAGGCGGCGGGCCCGGCCGTCACCCCTTCGACGGACAGGACCTGGCGGCCTGATCTCAGCCCGGCCCAGCCGCCGGCGACCGGACGGAGCTCGTCGACCTGCTGTGCCCCTGGATACGGCACGATGCGGGCGATCTCGACGACGTCGCCCGTCACCGGCCCCGCCCGGCGCACCATGGCATCGAGCGCGGCGGGAGCGATCCCGTGCGGCGGCGGGAACGGCGACGTCCACAGATCGGCGGAGGTCACCGCGGGCAGCTGGTCTCCCGCGCCGAGGACCAGCCCCGACCAGTCCAGCCGGCCGCCGGAAGCGGCCACGCCGCGCGTGACCGGTGGCGGCACGGGCTGCGGAGGCATCGGCGGCGACGGCCGGTAGAGCAGCCGCATCGACCCGGCCGTCTCCCCGGTCTCGGCCGTGATCGTGACCTGGACGCTCCAGCCTTCCTCTGTGGTCTCGCCCAGCGCCCGGGTGGTGAACCGGCTCCCGCCCGGGGCCAGGACCAGCGCGGGCAGCCGGGCCCGCACGTCCCGCACCTCGGCCAGGTGCTGGGGCGGCCGGTCCTGCGGCACGACCCAGTCGGCGACCGAGCATGCCTGCTCGATCAGCACCGAGATCGGCAACGCGGCACGCCCGTCCACGGTGAACTCGGCCAGGCACGGATGGGCGCCCGGCGTATGGACCACGCTGCTGCGCAGCTCGCGAAACGGTTCGAACAGCTCGGCGGAGCCCAGGAAGTGCGCGAGCCCGTGCAACCTGGGCAGATCCGGATGCCCGGTGAAGAGCCAGAAGCCACGGAGCTGAGTGGGCACCAGCGCGCTGCCGACCTGGCCGATGAACATGACCTCCCCGGTGCCGCCGGAGCGCAGTTCGCGGATCCACCGCCGGACTCCGTCGGCCGGGTCGATGGTGGACATGTAGCGGACCGCCGCGTCGTAGTTGGCGATCACGCCGAGCCGCTCCCAGGTCGGCCAGCACAACGTCTGCGCGGGCAGCCCGTGCGTGTTGCGCGCCCAGAACCCGAGTCTGGACAGGGCCTCGTTGCCCGCGGCGTAGTCGATCTGCCCGATCATGCCGCCCATGCGCCCGGCCAGCGAGCCGACGTTGCAGAACACCTTGACCGTGTCCTGCCGCATGCGGAGCACCGCGCGGGTGAGGTTGGCGAAGCCCGTCACCTTCACGTCGACCGTTCGCACCACGTCTTCCGGGGTCTTGTTGTCGAGCCTGGTCGGCAGGTCGATGCCCGCGTTGTGGACGATCACGCTGGGGTCGGGGATGCGGGCGAACAGCGCGTCGACCTGTTCCGGCCGCACGCAGTCGCACTGCTCGTACGTGATGCGCATGCCGTCGCGCCGGGCGGCCGCCAGGTTCGCGCCGACCTGGCGTAGCTCGGTCTCGCGTTTGAGCGCGGCGCGTACGTCCCGCAGTTGCCTGGCCGTGCGGGCGGAGCGCACTCTGGCCCGGCAGTGCTCGGAGTAGTCTGCGTCGTCCATGGTCAGCCAGCGGGCGTCCACCGGAAGCTCGCCGCGACCGGTCACCACGACCTGGCAGCCGAACTCCTCGGCGACCCCGCGGGCCAGGGCGAAGCCGACACCACGGGCACCACCCGAGATCAGCACCACGTCGTCGGATCCCAGCTCGACGCGGGGCGGCGGTTCCGGGCTGGGCCGCGCGTGCAAGGCGTGGCGGACCCCCTGCCGGTAGCCGATCTCGTACAGGTCCCAGGCCGTCAGCTCGGCCGCCAGCAGCTCCGCCAGGCGGGTTTGCCCGATCGCGTCGACGTCCAGCACCTTCACCGCGAGGTTGGGCAGCTCGCGGGGCAGGCACTTGGCGAAGCCGGCCCAGATCCCACCCAGAGGGGAGTCGATCGGCCCGCCTTGGTAGCCCATCAGACCGCCCATGGCGGTGACGGCGACGTAGCAATACCGGTCGGCGCGCGGGTCGGCCCTCCAGGCACCGTATCTGCGCTGCACCATCCGGGTCGTCCTGGCCAGCGCGTCCCGCCATTCCCCGCCGTCGAACCGGTAGGGGACGCCCACGACGTTCAGGTCGATGATCCCGTCCCAGTCGTCCCGCTCGGGTTCTCGACCGGGGACGCAGAGGTCGGCGCCGAGCGCGTGCGCCACCTCCGTGGCCAGTTCCGCGTCGGAGCCGATGACCAGCAGCCGCCGCGCCACAGGGGAGGGAGGCGGAAGCGGGTGCGGCACGGGCTCCCAGATCATGCGATGGACGGGCCGGACGAAGGAGGCGGTGTCGAAGGACACCAGGTGCGGGCGGACCGGCGCGGTGGTCGTCACGTCCGCTCCTGCACGACCGCGGGGATCCCGCCGCTGGGGAACAGCGTGATGTACTGTCCGCTGCGCACCGTGTGCGCGCCGGAAAGCCGCAGCCGGTAGCGCTGCGACAGCATGGCCACCGCGGTCACCAGCGTGGCCATCGCCAGCCCCTTGCCGATGCACATGCGCCGCCCGCCTCCGAACGGCAGGAAGGCGTGCTTGTGCCGCTTGTCGTGGGTGTCGTCGAGGAAACGCCGCGGATCGTAGGCCTCCGGGTCGGACCAGTGCTCGGGGGAGCGGTGCGTGCCGTACACGCTGAGCAGGACCGTCGTCCCCGCCGGCACCTCGCGGCCGGCCAGGCAGTCCGGCTCGACGGCGTCGCGCGGGAACTGCCAGACCGGCGGGTGCAGGCGGAGCGCCTCGTTGATCGCGGCCGTGGTCTGCACCAGTTCGCCCAGCCGGTCGGGTGCGGGCGCCTGTCCCGCGAGCACCTCGTCGACCTCGCGCTCGACGGCGCGGCGGGCCTGCGGGTGCCTGGCCAGCTCGTACATGGTCCAGGTGAGCGCCTGGCCGGTGGTGTCGGAGCCGGCCAGCAGCAGGGTGCGGAGATTGTCCGACACCTCCGCCTCGGACAGGCCGGCGGCGAGCAGCTGCCCGGCGGCGTCGGAGCCGCACTCGCCACGGGCACGGCGTGAGCTGATCACCCCGTGGATGATGCCGTCGAGGACCCGGTTCGCCCATTTCCGGTCGCGGTGGTACCGGGTCGGCACGAAGGAGGGGACCATGGCGGGCAATCCCATGATCGTGCTGATGAAGATGACCTTGTTGGCGATCGCGGCGGCCCGCGTGTAGTCGGTGCGCGACAGGTCCTGGCCGATCAGCGCCATGCCCAGGACCCTGGCGGCGACGTCCATCAGGTCGGGCGCCACGTCCACGACGTCGCCGGAGGCGGCGTGCGCCGTCCAGCGGCGGATGACCTCCTCGGTGGCGCCGACCGCCTCGCGCGCGTCGCTCCGCACGCGCTGCGGGCTGAACGCGGGCTGGACGGCCTTGCGCGGCCCGCGCCACTGGTCGGTGTCGAGCGTCAGCAGCCCGAAGCCCATGACGCCGGAGAATTTGCGGTAGAGCTTGCCTCGCACATAGTTGTCCGGGTTGGTACGCAACACCCGCTCGATCGCCTCCGGCTCGGTGACCTGCACGAACGGGATGGGCAGCTTGACCGAGACCATCGAGTCGCGTTCCTGCATGCGCAGGGTGTAGGTCAGCGGGTCCTTGTAGTAGGGGATGGCGTCACCGATCACCGGCAGCCCTGCCGGGCCGTGGGCGACAGGGCAGCTTCCCTGGCGTGTCATGAGCGCTCCTCGCGGTCGAATCGTTCCCTGTCGACGTATTCGCCGGTCCCCTGGTCCACGTAGCCGACGATGGTGCTCGTGATGTCCTTCACCTGGAGCAGCACCTCGCCGTCTGCGGCCACCGCGATCGCCCGGTTCTCCGGTTCGGGGTCCTCCAGCTCGAGGTCGACGGGGGTGACGTAGAGCTCGACCGGTTCGGTCAGCGCGGCGAGCGTGAGGTCGGTATGGCCGCCGTACAGGTCGATCCGCCGGACCGCGCGCGGGATCGCGACGGGCGTCCAGCGGTCCGCGACGGTGTGCAGAACGGCCACACGCACCAGGCCGTCGAGAGTGATGGAGGGGATCAGCCGGTCGGGGAACCAGCGTCGCAACGCGGGCGCGTCGAGCGCGAGCCGGCCACGCCGTCCCAGCGGATGCCCCCGGGTGTCGGTGGTCGACCGGAACACCTCGCGCAGGAGCACGTCCGACCCGGGCGCGTGGTAGGGGTCGCGGAGGGGCTTGCTGCCGTGCTCGTCCCAGTGCGTCCACCTCGGGCCGGGCACGGGGGCGTCGCGCAGCCGTACGGTGACCGAGAAGTGCAGCTTGTCGCGGACGACGGTGACGCCGTTCGGCGCCACCACGTCGCCCAGCACGCGCACGGCGACCACCGACTCGCGCTCGTCGGTGCGGAGCAACGTGGCGGTGAGCCGTTTGACCTCAGGCCGGTCCTTCCGGTAGATCCGCAGGAACGACTCCAGCCGCAGGTCCTCGAAGACGACCGGTACCCGGTCCGGCACCAGCGACACCGCGGCTTGCGCGGCCAGCTCGGGCACGAAGGTGCCGGGCAGGGTCGGATGACCGCGCACCTGGTGAAACTCCAGATAGCCGTCCCTGTCCAGGGTGAACGTACGCTGCGCGACCAGTTCCGTGGCGTCGCGGCGCAGCACCGTGTCGATGTACGGCAGCGCCCGCGGCTCGCCCATGCAGAAGTCCAGGAACTCCGGCCGGATGCCCCTGACGAGTTCGCGTTCCTTGTCGCCCAGGAACACCGTGGCCGGCGCGTCCCGCACGGCGGCCAGCTCGGTGAGGAAGTGGTCGACGCCCTCCTCGGTCGGCATCGGGGTGTACGCGTCGATCTCGGCGAGGAAGGCGCGCATCAGCGGGGTGGCACCGAGCCCGACGTCCCGCCAGAGGGTCCAGCCGATGGTGAACTCGTTCTCGGCGCCCATCGCGGCCATGTTGAGGAAGTCGTTGCCCGCGGCGTAGTCGGTCTCGCCGCGCTGGCCGGTCAGCCCGATGAACGAGCCGAAGTTGCACCAGCGGCGCGGCTCCCGCCCGCGCAGCGCCTCCTTGAGGTTCAGGTACGTGTGCACCTTGAGGTCACGCACCGTGCGGAAGTCGGCGACGGACTTCGCGGTGACGTCGGAGGCCCGGTTGGTGCCGGCGATGTTGAGCAGGAGGTCGACCGGGCCGCTCACGGCGTCGACGGCCTGCTTGACCGCGTCCGGGTCCCGGAGGTCGCAGCGCAGGTAGCGGATCCGCCCGGGCCCGGACAACCGTTCCAGCTCGGTGAGCGTGTCGCGGACCTGCCGCTGCTCGATCAGCCGGTCGTACCTGGCGTTCGCCTCGGCCACGCTGACCCGGCTCGGCCCGTTGAGCTGGGCCCTGATGAACGTGCTGCGGTCGGGCAGTTCCTCGGATTCGCCGGGCGGCTGGGAGCTGCCCAGGATCACGATGCGCGGGCGGTATCGCCCCGCCAGCGCCGTGAGGATCGGTGCGCCGATGCCACGCGCCCCACCTGCGGCCACCACCAAGGAGTCCTGGCCCAGCACCGGCATTCCGTCCGGCAGTCTGTCCGGTGTCGCCTCGGCGGGCACCGCTCGGGGGGTGAGCCGGCGCCCGCCGGCGTGATAGGTCACCGGGAGGAGCTGGCCTGCGCCCAGCTCGGCGCTCACCGTGGCCAGCACCTCCTCCAGCGGCACCGCCTCGTGCACGGTGGCGAGCACGCCGGTGTCCGGCAGCTCCAGCGCCAGGCTCTTGACCAGGCCGGTGAACAACCCGGTGAGGGCCAGCGGCACCCCCGCCGCGGTGACGCCGCCCACCACGCTCACCACGAACGAGCCGCCTGCCAGGCGTGGCGCGCACTCCTTGGCCGTCATGAACGTGCGCTCGTGCAGCTCGAGCAGCTCGCGGACTCGGTCGGACCAGCGCGCCTCACGCAGGCTGGGGTCGGTGGCGTCCACCAGCACCCGTACGTGCCGGGGTTCCTGGCCGTCCTGGTGGGCCAGCGCGGCGCGGAATGCGGCGGAGTTGGTGAGCACGACCGCGTCCGCCGGGATCGCGGGCGGGGCGGAGCGGACGGGCCGGCGCGGGGCGGGTGCCAGCTCGATCACGTGGCGGTCCAGCAGAGGAGCCGCTTTCTGCTGCCTGCTCAGCCGGATCACCCGCGGGCTCGACAGCCGGTCGGCCCTGAGCTCGATCGCCGTCCGGCTCCGCTCGCCGCTCAGGAAGGCGATCAGCTCGCGCCCGCCCTGCGCGCCCAGGAAGTTCGCGCGGGTCATGCGATCGCCTCCAGCGTCTCTTCCACGGCGGACTCGACGGACACCTCGGCGAGTACCGGCAGGCCCTCTGCCAGCGCCAGCGACTTCCTGGTGACCGCGAACAGGAACGTCCCCTCGCCGATCTCCCCGCCGCCCAGCAGGCGCCCCCAGGACGTGAGACTGTTGCCGTTGCTCCCGGCGACCAAAACGACGTCCACGTCGCCGAAGTCCAGATAGCACTCGGCCACCTCGAAAGCGTCGGCGAGCGACGCTCCGCCGCCGTCCACGGCGATGTTGAGCCCACGCAGGTCGAAGTAGCTGCACAGCCGCGCCGGGATGACGTTGGGCATCTCGCCGGGGAAGGAGTCCTCGTCCGGCTCGGCGATCAGCCCGGTCACGCGTTCACGCAGCTCCCGCGCCTTGGGGACGGCCTGGCGGTCGAGCTCGTCCAGGTGGGCGCGGATCGCGTAGAGGACCGCGTTCCTGGTGGGCCCGGTGTGGCCCACCACCACGCCGGTGGTCCGGCTGTGCCGCCGGCAGAACTCGCGGACCCGGGGGTCCATCCGGTGCATGCACTCGATGATCATGAGCTGGGTGCGGTCGGTCGCCCGGATCGTGGAGGCCGGCAATCGCAGCCGGGCGAACGGCGGGCTCGGGTAGCCGTCGCCGAACGAGTTCGGCAGGATGATCCTTCCCTGCGCCCACTCCGCGACGTGCGCGTTGCCCTCGGCGCCAGGCACGTGCGCCGACCAGTCGACGATCACCATGGGCTCGCCGGTTCTGGCGCCATAGCCGGCCTTGCCGCGACGGTCCGGCCGGAACTCCTGAATCAGCATGTGCGCGTTGGTGCCGCCGAAGCCGAAGCCGGACACGGCCACGGTGCGCGGCCGGTCGGGCCGCGCCGGCCAGGGCACGGGCCGCGCGGGAATCTCCAGGTTGCACGACTCGATGCCGAAGCTGTCCGGCGCCGCCGAGAAACGGTGCTGAGCGGGGATGACCTCGTGCCGCAGCCCCAGAAGGGCGTGGATGACCGACACCACCCCGGCCGCCCAGCCCGTGTGGCCGATCAGTGATTTGTTCGAGGTCACCTGGACCGGATGCGTCCCGGCGTAGGCCGCGCGCAGGCTCAGGAACTCGGCCTCGTCGCCCGCAGGGGTTCCGGTGGCGTGCGCGATCACCCAGTCGACCTCGCCGGCTTCGACGCGCGACTTGGCCAGCGCGCGGGCGACGGCCAACTCCTGGCCCGCGCTGGACGGCGCGTAGACGGCCTTGCCCTTGCCGTCCGCGGACAGGCCGACCCCGGCGATCAGGCCGTACACGGTGTCGCCGTCGGCGAGGGCCCTGGACAGCCGCTTCAGCACCACGACGCCCGCTCCGTCGGAGAACAGCACGCCGTCGGCGGTCCTGTCCAGCGCGCGCACCTCTCCGCTCCTGGACAGCCCGTACAACTTGGAGAACAGCACCGACCCGCTGGGGACCAGCGCGAACGCACCGCCGCACACGGCGACGTCGGCCCGGCCGGACAGCACGTCGCGCAGTCCCAGGTCGATCGCGTACAACGAGGACGAGCACGCCGTGTCCACCATGAGCAGCCGGGTCCCCGCCGGCAGCAGGCCCTCGATGGCGCCGGCGCCGATCCGGTGCGGGAACGGCTGCGATCGGGCGGCGTCACCGTGCCACAGCACGGAGTCGGGAACCTCGCCCAGCTCCTCGCGGATGAGCGCTTCCTGCAGGTGCTGGCTTCCGTCGGGGGTGAAGCCGAAACAGGCGGTGTACGTGTCGCCGTCCCGCCTGGCCACGCCCTCCAGCGCCTGGTGCACGCTGTGCCTCAGCCACACCGTGGTGAAGTCGAGCCCGTCGTCCGGCCGCTCGGCGGCCAGCTTGGCGTGCGGCGTGAAGCCGGTGATGAAACCCGAGCGGCGCTGGTAGGTCTTGTCGGCGGCGCTCGGATCGTCATCGTGGAAGCCCGCCATCGACCAGCGATCCGCCGGGACGTCGACGAACAGCTCCGCGCCCTCCATGAGCAGCGACCAGAAGCCGTCAGGATCGCTGGCCCCCGGCACGGCCAGCCCCATGCCGACCACCGCGATCGGATCCGCGTCCTGATCGGAGCACGTCGCCGGTTCTGGCTCCGGTTCTGGTCTCGGCTCAGGCTCGGGGTTCGGGGACGTGGCGCGGCGCTGCAATGACATGCCGCCGTCCGCCACCACGGTCTGCCCGGTGATCCATCCCGCGCCGGAAGAGGCCAGCAGCAGGACCAGGTCGGCCAGGTCCTCCGGAGTGGCCAGCCGCCCCAGCGGGGTGGCCGCCACCAGGTTGGCGCTCACCGACTCGAACCCCGGGAACATACGGCCGACCGGATTGTCCATGAGCGCGACGGAGGCGGTGTTCACCCGGATGCCGTCCGGGGCGAACTCCGCCGCCAAATAGCGGGTCAGCGCCTCCAAAGCGGCCTTGGACAGCCCGATCGGCAGGTAGTTGGCCGGTGCGTACAACGCGCCGAGCGAGGAGACGTTGACGATGCAACCCGCGCGGGATCGGGCCAGCAGCGGGCGGGCCGCCCTCGCGCACCAGAGCGCGCCCTTGACGTTGACGTCGAACGCCTGGTCCAGGTGTTCCTCCGTCAGCTCGTCCCAGGGGGCGAACGTCCCGCCGGCGGCGTTGTTCACCAGCAGGTCCAGCCGTCCGTGGGTGGCGTTGACCTGGTCGAACATCCGCCGAACCTGATCCGGCTTGGCCACGGACGCCCTGATCACCTCGACGCCGTCGCCCAGCTCGGCCGCGAGGGTCCTGGCCTCGTCGTACGAGTGGAAGCAGTTGACGATCACTTTGGCGCCGGCCTCGGAGAGCGAGCGCACGATCCGCGCGCCCACGCTGCCCGCGCCGCCGGTGACGAGGGCGACGCGGCCGTGGAAGTCCGTCATGTCGTGCCCGCCCTGGCAAGCGAGTCGACGACGAAGTCCACCACTTGGCCGAAGGTCCGGTAGTCGGCCATCCGCATGTCGTCAGGCGGCGGGCCCAGCTGGAACAGCACGCCGAGCCTGCCCATCAGCTCCACCCGCTTGACCGAGTCGACGCCGAGGTCGGCCTCCAGTTCGGCGCCGTCCTCGAAGACCTCCTCGGGGTATTCCAGGGTGGTGGCGTAAAGGTCACGCACCCGGGCGGCGACCGACTCCCTCGACGGTGGCCCTGCGGGCGTCTCCACCGGCGGCGTCGGCGCGGGAGGCGCGGACGTCCGCTGCGGCGGAACAGACGCGAAGGACGCGCCCGTCTCCCGCGGCGGAGACGCGGCGGCGGGAGACGTGCCCGTCTCAGGTGTCGCGGCCGCGGGATACGTCTCCGTCTCCGGTGTCACGGCGGCGGGCGGGTTCGCGATGGTCGTGCCGGTGTGCCGGGCGGTCCGTGACTCGGCGGCGGGGGCCAGGTACTGCCCGGTCTCGCGGAGCGTGTCCAGGTCCGGCAGCAGTGGCGTGTGCACGGAGGCGGCCGGTTCGATCGAGCGGACCCGGGAGGTCAGCGCGCGCCCCGCGCCCACCTCGACCCACACGCCGGCCCCCGAGCGGTGCAGCCGCTCCACGGTGGGCCCGAACCGCACCGGCGTGACGAGGTGAGAGGCGAGCAGCTCGCCGAGGTCGTCGGAGTCACGGTAGTAGCGGCCGAGCACAGGTGAGAAGACCGGAAGGCGCAGGCCCCTCCGGCTGTATCCGCCGAGCCGGCGGGCCAGCTCCCTCCGCGCCTGGTCGAGCAGCGGGCTGTGGAACGGATGCGGCGAGTGCAGGGCGGTCGAGGGCAGCCCGATCGCAGCGGCGATGGCCGCCGTGCGGCGCAGCGCGTCAGCCGTCCCCGCGACCACCGTCTGTGCCGGCCCGTTGTCCACCGCGACGACTGCGCCGGAGGTCGGGAGCAGATCGAGGATCTGCTGGGCCCGGTCGGGCGCGCAGCCCAGCGCCAGCAGTCCGCCGCCGCTGGCGTCATGCTCACGCAGCACGGTGATCCGGTGACAGAGGATCTCCGCGCCCTCGGCGACGTCCAGCGCGCCGCCGGCGACCAGGGCCGCGATCTCGCCGAGACTGTGCCCGACGAGCACGCTGAACCTCGCTCCCTGATCGGACAGCGTACGAAATGCCGCGACCGACGTGGCGAAGACAGCGAGTTGCAGCACGTCCGGCGCCGCATCAAGCAATTGGTCGGCGGTATCACCGGAAAAGGCGCGGCTCAGACCTTTTCCGAGAATGCCGCCGGCCACCGTGTCAATGGTTTCGATCGCCTTGGCGGCCTCGGGATCCTGCGCGCGCAAGAGTGCTAAAGCACCCGGGAGATAGGCTCCCTGACCTGGGAAAAGACCCACAACAACCTCAACGGAGCTCAGCATTCCTGTCCCCCTCAGAGCACGGTGTCGACGAGATCCCCATTCCTGGGATTTGCGTTGCATATTCCGCGTGCGAGCTCGATGAAGCCAAGGTAACCGCGCTCACACAGTGCGGACACCCCTAAGCCGAGCGCCGAATCAGGGGTGATCACGAGGCCGCGGAATGGGCCTCAGGCACGCTGGGCGCGCGCTCGAACGGCCTGTCCGGCGGTGTTCCGCCGGATGGCACGATCCGCTCGGCGTCCGCGCGGGGAGGTGACACCAGGCGGGGGCCGTTCCCCCTCTTGATAAGGTCAGGGCATGCCCACTGGCAGCTTGTTTCTCTGACCGCACCCGCGAGAGGCGGCAGCGCCGGAGCCTGCGTTGCTCCGGCGGCGGCCGGACGCGCGCCGACTGAGGCGGCGTTCCGGCGATCTGCCACGCGCTCTTGACCGAGGTCAACCATCACTCGACAGAGAAACGAGCACCATCACCATGACGCTCCACGCCTCCTCAGGGTCGGCCCATCCGCTGACCGAGCACATCACCGTGCTGAACACCCTCGACCCCGACGAGCCCCTCCTGGATGATCTCCACCCCCTGCGCACCATCGTGGAAGACGCCCGGGTCGTGGCCATCGGCGAGGGCGCGCACTTCGTGCACGAGTTCGCGCTCGCCCGCGCGCGACTGCTCCGTTATCTACTGGAACACTGCGGATTCGCCGTCGTGGCGTTCGAGATGGGCTCCGGTGACGCCGCGGCCGTCAATCCCTGGCTCGCCGGCGAGGGCGACGAGGGCGACCTGTCCCGGGTGGCCGGTCGGCACACTGTCAACCTGTTCGGGGAGCTGTTGCGCAGGCTGCGCCGCTACAACAGCGGCAGGTCCCATCCCGTCCAGATCGTCGGGATCGACCTGCCCAACAGCCTGACCCTTCGGCCCGACCTCGACCCGGTCGCCGGCTACCTGCGGATGGTCGACGAGGGGGTCGCCGACATGGTGGCCGGCCTCCTGCGTACGGCCGGCGCGATCACCGGCGGTTCGGCCGCTGCGTCCGCCTCCGGGAAGCCTGGAGAAGGCCCTGGCGGACGCCGGACTCGCCACCGGCGTCACCCTGACCGATCTGCGCTCCCCCGACCAGGAGGTGATGGCCCTGGACAGCATCCGATCGCAGAGCGCCACCATGGACACACCCGTCTCCCAGACGTTCGACGCGGTCCTGTGCACCCCCACCGCGACCACCGACCCCACCACCACTTTCACGTCCTAGATCCCGCATGAGACGAACGCGGCGTGAGGGCCGCCCCAGCGGGGTCCCCTCGCGCCGCGCCGTCGGCGACGCCGCAGGCAGGGCCACCCGTCGGGCGGCGGAGGGGCCATGGGCGCCGGCCCGCTCGGCTGGCCGGGGGCTTGCTCGTCTAGAGGTTGAAGCCGCCCGAGATCGCGATGTTCTGAGCGGTGACCCAGCGGCTCTCGTCGGAGACCAGTGTGGCGATCATGGCGCCGATGTCATCGGGTTCGCCGACCCGGCCGAACGCGGTCCTCGCGGCGAGGACCTGGACGACCTCGGGGAACCGGGTGAAGGCGTCGCCGCCGAGCCGGGTGCGGGTCGGACCGGGTGAGACGGCGTTGACGCGGATGCCTCTCGTGCTGAACTCCTTGGCCATGTACCGGGTCAGCACGTCAAGGCCGCCCTTCATCGACGCGTAGGCCGAGTATCCGGGCTCCAAGCCCGCCGTCGCCGCTGAGCTGCTGCTCGTGTTGACGATGGACCCGCCGTCCGCCAGAAGGGGAAGCAGCCGTTGCGTGAGGAAGTACGGCCCCTTGAGCAGGACCCGCATGAGCCTGTCGAACGTCTCCTCGGTCGTGTCCTCGATCAACGACGACTCGGCGTAACCGGCGTTGTTCACCAGGTGGTCGAAGGTGTCGCGCTGCCAAGTGTCGCGCAGCACGTCGGCCACCGTGTCGCGGAAGGCCGCGAAGCTGGCGACATCGCCGAGGTCCAGCGGCAGCGCGACGGCCCAGCCGCCCTCCTTCTCGATGGCGGCGGCCGTATCCAGCCCTGCTCGCGCGTTGGTGCCGTAGGTCAGGATGACTCCGGTTCCGCGCTTGGCGATCTCGATGGCGGCGCTCTGCCCGATGCCGGAGCTAGCGCCCGTGACGACGGCGACCTTCATGGTGTGTTCCTCCTGCGTGCGTGTCTGTGCATGAACAAGGGGGCGCTCTACGCCGGGGTCCGGGGGCAGGACTCGGGCGGACCAGCCGGCGCGCGCCCGCCGGGCCGTGGCCGAGATCTGCGGTGTTGGAATGAGGTGATTCCATTCAACTGGCGCCACCTGTGGAAACGTTAGAACGATCCTCGCCCGTACGTGCACGATCCTCTCGCGTACGGGAGCCGAGGCCCGGAAACGTGTTGCAATGGCCGCATGCGGCTCGAAGAACTCCGTGATCTGCTGGCCCGCCATGCCCGGCCCGACTGGACCACCGCCATCGACGGTGTCCTCGTCTCGAAGGTCGACCGTTCGGACCCGCCGGCGCTCTCGATGTCCGGCACGGTGCTGGCGGTCATCGCCCAGGGCGCCAAGCGCCTCGCGCTGGGCGACCGGATCTTCGAGTACGGCGCCGGCCAGTACCTGGTCGCGTCGGTAGACCTGCCGATCACCGGGCAGTTCCTGCAGGCGAACCCCGAGCAGCCGGCGCTGGGCTTCGGGCTCACCCTGGAACCGTCCGCCGTCGCCGAGTTGCTCCTAGCGGCCGGGCCTGGAGACCTTCCCGCCATCGGTGGCGGCGCGTCGTCGGGGATCGCCGTCAGCGACGCTCCGGCCCAGCTGCTCGACGCAGTGCTCCGGCTGCTGCGCCTGCTCGACGAGCGCCGCGACCGGGCCGTGCTGGCCCCGCTGATCAAGCGCGAGATCCTGTGGCGCGTGATCGTCGGCGAGCAGGGCGCGACGGTCCGCCAGCTCGGCCTCGCCGACAGCGGTCTCAGCCACATCTCCCGGGCCGTGCGCTGGATCCGCGAGCACTACGCGCAACCCTTCCGGGTCGAGGACGTGGCGAGGTTGTCCGGCATGAGCGTCTCCGCGTTCTACCGCAACTTCCGTGCGGTGACCGCGATGAGCCCCATCCAGTTCCAGAAGCAGATCCGGCTGCAGGAGGCCCGGCTGCTGCTCGCCACGCACCCGAACGACGTCACGGGAGTCTGCCACCGGGTCGGCTACGACAACCCGTCGCAGTTCAGCCGGGAATACCGCCGCCAGTTCGGTGCGCCCCCCAGCCAGGACGCCGCCCGCCTGCGGCACACGGTGCGTACCCCTGCGGGTGTCCTCCCCTGAGCCGTCCAGGACGGGCGCTCCTCGCTTTGACGGCATCCGCGCCCCCAGGACGGCGTGTCAGGATGGCTGTGTCCAGGTCCGCCTCGCAGGATGCAGAAGAGGTTGTGCGTCCGGGGCGGATCAAAGGGCACCCGTCAGCAGCAGCCCCGCCAACACGATCAGGCCGACGGCGAGGACGCCGAGCAGGAGCCAGGCGATCGGATGGCCGAGGTTGAGGGTCCACGACGAGGAGCCGAGACGGTCGTGCACGAGCAGGGCCGGGTCGCGGCGGTTGACGTAGACGGCGCCGGCCAGGAACCAGTGGTGGTCGTCGTCGCGCTGGCCGAGCCCCGAGTCCTCCTGCTCCTCGCCTGGCAGAGCGGGCAGCCGGTGCCCGGCCTGGCCCACCTTGATCTCCCACGTCAGCCAGCCGCCCACCAGCACGACGAGCGGGACATAGACGGTCACCTGCCACACGATCGTGGGAGTGACGATCTCCCACAGGTGCAGAGCCGCGAGAAGCAGGCTCAGGTTCAGGCAGGCCGCGGACAGGAGCGACATCACCGCCATGCCGAGCAGGTAGATGCGGTAGCGGCGGGCCGAGCCCCTGGGCCTGGCGGCATCGAGGTCGGGACGGGCGCGCAGCACCACCAGGACCATGGCGACGACGACCAGCGTGAGGGCGATCTGGTAGATCACCGGCTGGAAGGCGCTCAGCACGGTCGTGGGCTCGCGCTGGGTGGAATCCGTACCGAACCCGAAGAACAGCGGCAACGTGGCCGGCAACGTGCCGTGGCGCACCCAGCCGACACCCGCGGTCAGCAGGAGGACGGCCAGCGCGGGAAGGCCCCACGACCACGGCACACGAACCGGGTCGGTGCGGAAGGTGGTGTCCACGGCGACGCCCTGACGTCGCTCGGTCGTCCACTCCCCGGTGAGCTTGGCGGTGCGGATCATGCGATGGGCGCGGTAGAACACCAGCACGTCCGCGACCGCCACCACCGACGTGGTGATGCCGATCGCGGCGGCAGATCCGGTGACCAGCAGCACCGGGACCGAGACCACCGCAGCGAGCGCAGCCGCCACCACGGTCAGGCGAACGTAGGCCCGACGCGCGGCGATGACGGCCGGATCGTTCACCCGCTGGACGCCCACGCGCACGCCGAACGGCAGGGTGGGCCTGGCCAGCGCCGGAAGCGCCAGCATCAGGCACGTGACCAGCGCGATGATGATCAGGCCGGCGCAGAGGATCAGGATCATGCGCCCTCCTCGAAACCGATCAACAGCGCCTCACACCGACGCAGCACATCCTGCCGGTCCATGCCCTGAACGGTGGCTTCTGCCAGCAGCACACGCACGCGTTCCTCCCAGTCATCGATGAAGGGCGCCTCGGGCGGGCCGGTGGCGGCATCACGCCGTATGACCGCGCCACTTTTGCGGTTGATTCGGATGACGCCCTGCTGTCGCAGCAGGTCGTAGGCCTTGTTCACGGTATGGAAGTTGATGCCGAAGTCCGCGGCGAGTTGCCGCGTGGAAGGTAGCGGGTCGCCTTCGTGCGCCTGCCGTCTGGCGATCTCCTCCACGATCCGGTCCCGGATCTGCTGGTAGATCGGGACCTCGCTGTCGAGATCGAGAGTCAACCGCACGCCACGACTCCATCTGCTATACAACAAATAGAACATAT
Organism: Nonomuraea diastatica; assembly: GCF_004349015.1. Lineage (NCBI taxonomy): Bacteria > Bacillati > Actinomycetota > Actinomycetes > Streptosporangiales > Streptosporangiaceae > Nonomuraea > Nonomuraea diastatica. The sequence continues at coordinate 54,387 of NZ_SMKP01000027.1, read as the reverse complement.
CGCATTAGGGGAACCTCATGCTCCAGGAAAAGATCCACCAGGAAACATCAACTGTCCACTTCGCCCCGCGGACACGCTTGTTCACCACGACCGGCGCTGTGAGCGTGCCGCTGGCGGAGATCACCGAGGCGGACCTGCTCGGGCACACCGTTCGGGCCGCGGACCCTGGAGAGGCGGCGAACCGATGACGCAGCCCGTCAACCAGCCGGCCGCGCCGCCCACCACCTCCCCGCGGCTCCTCTACGTCGACAACCTGCGCACAGCCCTGATGGCACTCGTGGTGATCCACCACTCCGCGATCGGCTACAGCACCATCCCGAAGTGGTACTACACGGAACCACCGGCGGACCCCTCGGGAACGCTCCTGGACGTCATGCTCGTGTTCAACCAGGCGTTCTTCATGGGTGCCTTCTTCCTCATCTCAGGACTCTTCGTGCCGGGCTCCTACGACCGCAAGGGGGCCGCGCCATTCCTGAGGGAGCGGTTGCTGCGCCTGGGAGTCCCGCTGCTGCTCTGGCTCCTGGTGATCCGTCCTCTGGCGACCTTCGGCAGATACGCCGCCGCGGTCGACGCCGCCGCCCGGCAGGGGACCGAACTGCCCTACTGGACGTACTACCTGCTCTCGTTCACACCGGGGCCGATGTGGTTCGTCGAGGTGCTGTTCGTGTTCAGCGCACTCTACGTCCTCTGGCGGCGCCTGGCCGTCGGGGACCGGCGCGCATCCGCATCGGCTCCGGCCACGGGCCGGGCGCCCGGCGCTGTCGCGATCGCTGGGTTCGCCATCGGGCTGGCCCTGGCGACCTACCTGTGGCGCATCGTGGTGCCGATGGGCGACTCGGTCCTGGGCTTGCCGACACCCGCCTACCTGCCGCAGTACGCGGCGCTGTTCGCCGTCGGGCTGATCGCCGCCCGGCGCGGCTGGCTGGAGGACCTCTCCAGAACGGCCGGCCGGGCCGGGTTCGCCACCGCGGCAGTCGCCGCGGTCGGGCTCGTCCTCGTCCTCGCCTCCTCCGGAGAGGCGATCCTGGGCCACGGGACCTTGCCGTCCCTGGTGGCGGCAACCTGCGAGACAGCCCTCGCCGTCGGCATCGTCCTCGGCCTTCTGGTGCTGTTCAGGGAGCGCCTCGGCCACCAGGGACGCCGCCGCCGGTTCCTGTCGACGCACGCCTTCACCGTCTACGTCATCCACCCGGCCGTGCTGGTCGCCCTGGGCTACGCCCTGCGCGACGTACAGGCGCCGGCGGTCGCGAAGTTCGCCCTGCTCACCGCCATCGGGCTGCCGCTGTGCTGGGCGACGGCGTACCTGGTGCGCGCCCTGCCGGGCGCCCGGCAGGTGCTCTAGACCGTACGGGTGCCCGACGGCTGAGTCACGTCACGTTTGCCTGATCACAGCAGCGAGGGGCCGTCACAGCGCGTGTGACGGGTCATTCGCGGGCTTCATCTCGTTTCCAGGGCCGCCCGGGCGATGGTCACTCGGTCAGTCGGCTGGCATCTGGCCGGTGGGCTGGGGCTGCTGCCACACGTCACGACCGTTGCCCCACAGCTCTGAGGCGTGCTCCTGAGCGAGCAGGAGGCGGCGGAGCAAGCGTTGTGAGCACTCCTCTGTTCCGTGTGGGATGCCGGGCCAAGATCCTTGACATGCTGTGCAACCGCGCCCGGACACGAGATTCGGCACGCGCGCCCGCCCCGGTTGACGTGGCGATTCCACGCCTCCGCTGAAGCCGCAGGGCGGATGGAACCTGACTTGCCGCTCACGATCTCGGCTTCGGCGCCGCCTCGATCAGCGCTCGGCGCGCGTGCGCTGCTTCTTGCGCTCCCGCACTTCACCATGGCGGCACCATAGTGCATGCGCTGACTTTTTTCATGCATTGAAATTTTTCATCTGATGCGATTTTATGGCAACGGAGCTCGGAAAGGAGCCGAAACATGTCCGAACTGACCCTGCCCACCGTCCGCCAGCGCCCGCTCGACCCGCCCGACGAAATCACATCACTTCGACAACAGGGGGCGATGCACCACCTCACGTTCGCCGACGGCCACCAGGGCTGGCTCGTGACCGGCCACGCGGCTGCCCGAGCGGTCCTGGCGAGCCCGCACTTCAGCAACCGGCCGGAGGGAGCGCACCCGGTGATCCCGGCCCGGATGGAGCTGGTCAGGGAGTTCCAGGTCCCGCCCGGGTTCTTCCTGCGCATGGACGCCCCCGAGCACACACGCTTCCGCAAGCTGCTGACCGGGCAGTTCACGGTACGCAGGATGAAACTGCTCGAACCCAGGATCGAGGAGATCACCAACACCTGCCTGGACGAGATGGAGGCCGCCGGCGGGCCCGTGGACCTGGTGCAGGCGTTCGCGCTGCCGATCCCGTCGCTGGTGATCTGTGAGCTGCTCGGGGTGCCGTACGACGACCGTGCGCAGTTCCAGGAGGACTCCAAGATCCTGGTCACCCTGGAGACCAAGGCTGACGACGCCCGGGCGGCGATCCGGCGGATCTGGTCATACCTGGGCGGACTCATCCAGCGCAAACGCAAGGAGCCGGCCGACGACCTGCTCAGCGGACTCGTCGAGAGCGGAGAGCTGAACGACGCGGAGCTCGCCGGCGTCGGGGTCCTGCTCCTGGCCGCCGGGCACGAGACGACCGCCAACATGCTGGGGCTGGGCACGTACGCGCTGCTCACCAACCCCGGCCAGATCGCCCTCATGCGCGACGACCCGTCGGCGGTGGACAACGGCGTCGAGGAACTGCTGCGCTACCTTACGATCATCCACCCCGGCCCGGTACGCACCGCGCTGGAGGACATGGAAATCGAGGGCGTCGCCATCAAGGCGGGCGAGAACGTCGCCATCCATATGCCCGCCACCAACCGCGACCCCTCCCGCTTCCCCGACGGCGATCGGCTCGGCCTCACCCGGCCCGCCGGCGGGCACCTCGCCTTCGGCCACGGCATCCACCAGTGCCTCGGCCAGCAGCTCGCCCGCACGGAAATGCGCATCGCCTACCCCGCGCTGCTGCGGCGCCTGCCTGGCCTGCGCCTGGCAGTAGCACCCGAGGAGGTGCCGATGCGCTCGGACATGAGCATCTATGGAGTGCACCGCCTCCCTGTCACTTGGTAGGTCACGGATGACATCAAGGCAGATGAATCGGTGTGCATCGGGGCGGGCAGCCTGGCTGATCCGCACCTGACGCGGTCGTAGTTGCCGAGCACCGGCCCTGGGCGCCGTTGTCCGACTACGGCCAGAGCGCGCTGGAGCTCGCGCTCCCAGGTCCTCGCGGAGAGCGGATCAGCACGGCCGTGCTGCGCGACGCGACGCTCCGGGACGAGGTGGTGACCGCGCTCGGATATGAGCATGTCCGGCGCCATGATCTGCGGCACACCGGGCTCGCCTGAAGACTCGTTGGTCCCCGGATGGTCCCCACCTGCGGGTGATCGGTAGCCGGAACGACGAAAGCCCGTCACCTTGGAGAACTCTCCAGATGACGGGCTTTGCCCTACCGTCGGGACGACAGGATTTGAACCTGCGACCCCTTGACCCCCAGGCACGGGAAGAGGGTCCGACAAGGTCTGAGGGAGTCGGGCGGGGAGCCCTCTGCCTGCATGAACGTCTTGAGCCGTCGGGTACCGTCGTCGCAGGTCTGACTGCGTTGGCTCCCCTACTTGGCTCCCGTTGGCCCCCCTCTGGCGATCCCAAGAGCTAGCTCTCTGGCCAGTCCTCGCGCTTGGAAACGTACGTCCCCTTCTGGGGGACCGTGAATACCCAGCCCAGCTCACGCAGATACGCCACAGTCTGTCTGATCGTGCCTGGCGCCCGGTCGAATCGCTGTACAAGCGTCTTCTCGCTGGGGATGAGCCGATTGGGGACGTACTCCCCCGCTTTGATCTGCTCAATGATCTCGTTGGCGATCTGTTGATAGACCGGGACCTGGCGGGGAGCCTGCGGGGCGCTCTTTGGCCCCACAAAGGTCCCGCGCCCTTGCTCCGAGTAGACGGCGCCCTCCTCTTTGAGGAGCTTGATGGCGCGGCGGACGGTCTGCCTGGTTACTTCGTACGTCTTCACCAACTCGACTTCAGAGGGCACAGCAGAGCCGGGCGCGAGGTCGCCTGAGGCGATGCGCTCTCTAATCTGGTCCGCTATCTGCACATATAGGAGCACAGGCCCCTCACGGTCGAGCACCCTCGCACACTACGGAAGCGCACTCATGCCCCATGGGAGCACTACTCCCATATGCAGGAGTCTGTACAAGTACTAGAGGAGGGCATACCTATAGAGGTAGGATGGAAGCGTGATCCTCCGCGATGTGCCTTCCACGCTCCAACAACCGTCCGACCCGGACCTGCCCGGTTGCTTCAGACGCTTCTACGTCTGGCATGACGCGCGCGAAATCTGGCATGCGCAGGCGCTTCCGAAAGTGAGACCAATCGAAATTGTCCACGGCGTCCGACCACACCTGATAGCCGATTCCAAGATCCAGCTAGCTATTTTGTGCATATGGCAGCGGTTTCATCGCGACGTTGTGCGCCTATCTCTGTGCGAATTCGCTGGTGGAGTCAGAAGTGTGGAGAAATCAGCAGGAGGCGATCAATGCCTAGCCCCTTAGGTCCAGACACTCCTGTGGCATGGGACTGGACGCTGAGCTATGAGGCCAAGGCTATAGCAGGAGGATCCATCGGACGCTGCGTGAGTCCGCTAATTGCCTATCGGCACATGCAGAGAGCTTTGGAAAAGCTGCCTCACGGCAACGACATGCATATCAGCGGAGACATTCAGCGAAAAGGGGAATGGGATCCAATTCTTCAAGATCGACCCTTTATACACACGGTTGCCATCATTCAGGAAGGCGTCCTTCAGTGGCTTATGAAGTAAAAAAAAGCATGGTTAAGGCCAACAAGCTTCGAAAGAACATGCTCCTGGCATTCGATCGCATTACGGGTCAGCCATTCGAACTGCGGGTCGCACGAACGCGCGAGCCTTCCAATGAGGAGCAGCGCGTTTGGGGAAGAATTCTTGAGCGCCGTTACGGCGGCCGTTCATTTCGCCGGTGTGTACAGACCAAGGCCGAGATTTGGGTAATCTGCGAATTTCCCTGCGGCGACTCCATCATTACGTCAATCCACCCGGACCAACTAGTGCCGACTCTCAAGATGCCGGACGATGACATCTTTCAGATAGCTCTAGAGAATCCAGTCAAGCCACCGTGGGAGGTTTAGCTCCCCTCCTCGCAAAGTCGCCCTTACAGCCAAAGGAAGTATTCCCATGGAGAGAGCCAGCGACAAAATAGCATTCGAGCCACAAGAGCCGGATGATGGATTTGATTCCATCAAACAGGAATACAAGAAGGTGAACGCAGCCCTACAGTCCATGGATGATTTGGAAGCGGCATACCAGATCGCTACCCAACTGGCGGATGGCATGCGGCAATTGGCCGATGCGGCGGCACTGGCCCGCGCCAAATCCGCCGCCCGGATATGCGATACAGAGCAACTGTCTTTGAGCGGCCTTGCGGCGAGACTGGGCGTGTCAAAGGCGCGGGCTAGCCAACTGCTAAAGGCGGCTCGCAACAGCGCTCGGGGCGAGGAGCCTGAACCCGGTCACGACATACTGGCCAGCGAGGTTGAGCCCGCGCCACGACGGCATCGTGTTGTCGTCTTAGACGTCTGCGACAAACAGAATAGTCAGGTCCAGATAGTTGTCCGCCACCGAAGCGCGTAGCCTTGTTTCGCCGCCGCTATTCTTCTCGTCGGGGAGGCGGTCCGCGTTAAGCGCTTCGCGCCACGCCTCAAAGTCCTTGCGTCGCTGGTCGACATTTTCCGCGTCGCACGTTCCAGTAAGCGCTTCCTTAGCCGGGCTGCTGTGAATCGACCAGCTAATTACCGGTAGGTGTTCATTTGCGGTACGTGCCAGAAGGTCTCTAAGGGCATCCGCAGTTCGCTGCTGCAAGTGCAGTTGATCCTTCAGAGCTTTCTCAGCTTGCACTTGCGACGCCAACCTTTCTTGCCCCTCTTTATCTTGCATCTCTTGTTACCCCGCCTTTCTTGCGCCCTTTCTGTTGCGCCATTTACCCTTCTGAAAGGGTGATCGGCTCTTGGCCGTGTTCGTGGTCATACATGCCCGCGAGGGCTGGACGGAATACCGCTAGATGGTCCGGCCACCGGCCATTGAGAGCCGAGCGCGCGGCGGAATCCGTTTGAAGCAGGAATTGCAGATGCCGCAGTCCATGCATAAGCACGTCGATGTACCGAGGGATTGGCGCTTCCGTCGCCTCCACCGGAATCGGCTTACCTACGGCGTCGGGAATAACCGGGCTGATTGGCGCCGCATGAGCCCATTGGTCGAGTACGAATGCGTTGCATTCGATGACTGCAATGTAGGTGAGAATTACGGCGGTTTCATCGGCACGCCAGGAAGTCGAGTGCAGAAGCTTTACGCCTTCTGCGACTCCGTTCGTTTCGAGAAGGTTGGTGACGGTGGCATGAGGATCGCTGTTCTTCCGAACTGGCTCTGAACGCCATGCGTCATTACCGCTAACCAGCCACAGTCCAACGTCGTCGGCCGAGACAGGCCAGACCTCAATGACGACTTCTGTTAGCTTATTCATCTCAACTCGCCTCCTTTGCACTTCCATGGCGATCGCTGGCGTCTTTAGCGGTCTTCATGAGCTGAGCCGCCCGTGCTTTAGACACGCTGATGCGGTCAGCCAGGCCAGCCAATGACAGTTGCTCTCTCTCGAAAATCCGGGCCGCCGACATGGCTCGCTGATCTCCTGAGGCTTCAAAGAGCCGTCTCAGCGTCTCAACCAGCTCTGTTGCACCGACATACGCCCGATCGTGGTCGGGCTCTGCGTTGATCGCCTCACGCGCTGCATCGAAGGCGTGTTCGAGGTCAGCAAGCGCGGATTGAACCGCCTCGCTCACGTCTTCCTTTGCCATGCGCGCCAGCGTACGCGCTCCGCACAGGGGGGGCTATACCCAAACCGTATAGGGACCCCTTGACGGCCGTGTAGGGGGGCCTGTACGGTCTCTCGTGTAGTCCCCCCTGTACGGGCAACCGACCAGGGGAAACGGCAGCTAAGGCCAGAGATGACGGATTGGGGTGATCAACGGTGATGGGTCTCGAAGATGCACGACTCGCCCGGTTGGTCGCGGTCATCCGCACCGTGGCCGAACTGCTCGACAACTGCACGGATGGCCTGGTCTCCAGCGTCATCGCCGCCACGATGCTGCTGCTCGTGATCATCGCCCTTCATGGGGTGGCGGATGCGCTGGAGAGCTGCCCTGACGTGCTGACCCTCTACACCCCACGCTTGAAGGGAGCTGATCTCCGATGATCTACGGCAAGTACCGCGAAGGTCACCGCGTTCGCCTCATCGACGGGCTTCGCGCCCTGGCCACCTACCTGGAGGATCGGCCAGAACTGCCCGTACCACACGGCGCGAACGTCGCTGTGAGTGTCCTGCACGGCACCGATGAGGAGAAGAAGGCCGAGGTCGAGCGCATCGCGTGCTTGATCGGTTCGGCCCCCGACCCCACGGCGGCGGGCCAGGGTCACCACAAGGTCAAGGTGACCTTCGGGCCGGTGGAGTACAGCGTCACAGCGATCACGGAAGCCGCTACTGCGCGATGGGACGCCGTGTGGTCCTACCGCGACGCCGTTTCCCCCGACCCGCCCTCAGGGGCGTGACAGTGGACATCCCCTTAATGATCATCATGCTCACCGTCATAGCCGCGCTGGCCGTGCTGGTGCTGTTCATGGCCCTGGTCTGGGGCATCCGCGCCGAAGACCGCACCAGGCAACCCCACACAGGCCCCCGTACCGAGATCGAGCAACTGACACGGCGTCTGCTGCTCTACGCCAGCTCCCGGGATCGCCCCGGGGGCTCCGCCCCTACCTCATCCCCCGACCGAGAGAGATGGAGGTGATACCGCTGCACACGATCCCACTGACGCGTGGGTGCCCCTGTGGGGCCGCGCTGGAGTCCGGTAGCAAGCGCTGCCGCAAGTGCCGTGCCCGCGCTCGCTGGCGCCGCCGTAAGGCCCGTCACGACGGCATCTGACGCCCGCCTGCTGCGTTCCGGGGTGATCAAATCCGCGCCCCCGGAACGCGCCGAAGTCCACCCCCCCTTCCAGCGTGAGAGGAGGTGAGAGCCCCTTGGAAGTCACCGTTCCACTTGTCGTGATCGTGGGCCTGATCGTGTTCATTGCCTGGCGCTACCTCGGGTTGCGCCTGTGGCACGCGATCGTCGCGCTCGTCTTCGGCTTCCTGCTAGCCGCGACCGCGCTTGCGCCCAGCGTCCGCACAGTGATCCACGGCATCTCCAAATGGATCACCGGCCAATGACCCCGACCTCGAAAGGATGTGATGCCTAGTGCCAAACCGCCACCCATACCCGCACACCGATCTCCAGGAGATTAGCTCCCGCAACCACACCGCCGCTCAGATCATGGCGGCACTCGCCCAAGCGCCCTTGCCTCTGCGGCTCACCTGGGCGTACGTGATCTCCGCCCTCGACGACATCGACGCCTTGATTGACGAGGTCACCGGCCTGCGCGCCGAATTGTCCAGCGTCCGTTACCAGCGCGCCAACGCCCTGGCGGCGATGCGCGCCACGCTAGCCGCCGACCGCGACGGCGACGACGACCCCCTGTACTACGTCCGTGACGAGCTGCACGCCCAGATCCACCCCGACCAGACGGCCGGTGAGGGCCGATGACCAGGCATCGGGCATCGCGTTACGAGATGCGACGCAACGCGCGCCGGATGCGCCGCTACGGGGTCCAACCCGTCGCCAATGTCAACGATCTGGGTGTCGCGCCCCTGGTCATCGTCGGCATTGCCCGCCTGATCTGGCGCTATCGCTCCGAACTCGCGCCCATCACCTACACCGCATCGATTCTGCTTACGGGCGTGATCCTGCGTCGGTGGTTCCCCGAATGGTGGTTGTCCGTCCTGATCAGCACGATCGGGAGCTCTGCCGCTCTGGCCATCGGGGGCCGGTGGGTCAACCTTCCCCGCCCGATCGAACGCGGCTATGCCGTCGTCACCACGGTGTTCGCCGGAACGTGGCTCACGCTGGCCGCCTACCTGGGGCCGTTCATGCCACCCCTGCCCGCTGTTCTGAGCGTCGGCGCGCTAGTGCTGGCCGTGCCCTGGTGGGCGCACCGTCGCAGGCGTGCCCGCGTGCGTGTGGAGCGCACGCTGGCCGCCTGGCCGGACATCGCCCAAGCCGTCGGCCTGGCGGGATCTCGCATCCAATCGGCCATGGTCGATCTGTGGGGTTACCGCGTGCGGCTCAAGCTGGCGCGCGGCCAGACGGTAGAGGATGCGATCAACAAGCTGCCCGCGCTGGAGTCCGCCCTGGGCACGCGGCGCGGCGCGCTGCGCATCCAGCCCGTTCCCCAACAAGCCAATCGCGCCGACGTGCGGGTGATCGAAAAGGATCCACACGCCGATGCGATCCCCTGGCCAGGTCCATCCGTCACATCGGTGACCCAACCGGTCAAGCTCGGCGTGTTCGAGGACGGCAGCCCCGTACGGGTGTCCTTCAAGCGCCGGCATGGACTGTTCGGCGGAATCGCCGGCGCAGGCAAGTCGGGCGGCGTGAACGTCCTGCTAGGCGACCTCACAGCCTGCCCGGACGTGATCATCTGGGGCATTGACCTCAAGCGCGGCATGGAACTCATGCCCTGGGCATCCTGCCTTGATCGGCTCGCCACCACGCCACAGGCGGCCGATGCGCTGTTGGCCGATGCGGTCGCCATTCTCGACGGTCGCGCCGATCACCTTGCCCAACAGGGCTTGCGTGTGTGGGAACCCAGCCCCGACGCCCCCGCCCTGATCATCCTGGTCGACGAGTACGCCGAACTGATCGAGGAAGCCCCCGGGGCGGAGCGCTCCACCGACTCCATCGCACGGCGGGGGCGCGCCCCCGCCGTCAACCTGGTAGTGGCCACCCAACGCCCCTCACAGCGCGCCATGGGCAAGGGGGCCGTGCGCTCGCAGATGGACATCCGTGTGTCCTTCCGGGTACGCGAACAGCGCGACGTGGATCTCATCCTTGGACAGGGCATGCTCAAGGCCGGATGGCACGCTCACCGGCTCGACGCCCCCGGCAAGTTCCTGATCAGCGCCCCGGAACACGACGTGCCCCGCCGCGCGCGAACCTACCTGCTCGACGATGAGGGCGTGCAGCGCACCGCCGAACGGCACGCGCCCTACCGCCCCCAGCTCGACGCGATCTCGGCTGCCGCTCTGGAGGCACGCGACGCGTTGAAAGCCTCGCAGAGCGCCGTACAAGACCCGGAGGGGCCATCACGTTCCAACGCCTCTGATGCCCCTGAGAGGGCACTCATCGCCGCCCTCGACGCCGCCCCGGACACGGGCGCATCGGTCGATGACCTAATCGAGGCAACCGGCATGCGGCGGTCCTGGATCTACTACCGACTCCAGGAGCACGCCCGTACCGGTCGCGCTACTCAAGTAGCACGCGGACGCTGGCGCGGTTGCCAGCCGTCCGACAGCACAGGGTAATCGTCCACGTCCACGTCCACGCGCGTCTGCACATATGGGCGACGCATCGTCCATGGACGTTCGCGTGGACAATCACGGAGCGTAGCGACCGAAGGGTGGTGATGCCCAACGAGGAAACGGGAGCTGACGAAGGGAGGTGAGCACCTGAAGGCATACAAAGTCGAGGAGGTGGCCGAACTGCTGGGGGTAGGGCGAGACAAGATCTATGAACTGATCAGAACTCGCCAACTTCACAGCATCAAGATCGGGCGATCTCGAAGGATCACCGATCAACATCTAGCCGACTTCATCGCATCCCTGGAACAAGTCGATCAAGACTAGTTCCCGCAAGTGCATTGCAATGCAATGCACCCTGGTTCACGCTCTCGATAGAACCACCGCATCCAACCCGAGAGCTAGGGGACCAAGTTGCCCACCGAAAACTACACCCTGCGACTCGACAGTGAACGTCGGAGGCAACTCCATGAGATCGCAGACGAACAGGATCGAGACATGGCCTATGTCATCCGTAAGGCCATCGACGAATACGTAGACCGACACAAGAAGAGTCCCAGTCCCCACGAAACCGGTGGTACGCCTCAAACGCAGACTGGGACACGCCCCGCCAAAACCAAGTGAAGGGAGAGCGAATGGCAACTATCCACATCGGCAAGTATCAGGCCAGCATCTATCCCGAAGGGAAGGGATACACGGGAGCGCTATCGCTCGGCTTCGATGCCCAAAGAAAGCGTCAGCGCGTCAAGCGGAAAGGAAGGACCAAGGCAGAGGTCAAGGCAAAGCTCATAGAAGCAGTCGATGAGCTAGACGCAGGCATTACGACAGAGCAAGACTATACCGTCGAAGACTGCATCAACGACTGGCTAGAGAAGGGGCTCAAGGGCCGCGACCAGGGCACGATAGCCAATTACCGATCAATGGCTATCCACCACATCATCCCCCAAATCGGCAAGATCAAGATCAAGAAGCTGACCGCCGACGAGCTCGACGATTGGCTAGATGGACGGGCGGAAATACTTGCAACACGCTCACTCCGCCTCATTCATCAAATCATCCAGCGCGCAATACGCCACGCTCAGAGAAGAGACAAAGTCAAGCGAAACGTAGCTGACCTAGTCGATATCCCTGAAGGACAAGAGGGCCGTCCGTCAAAGGCACTAAACCTCGAACAGGCAAAGACGGTGATTCACGCCGCGCTGTCTTCACCGATCATGGCATACGTAATCATATGCCTGCTCTGCGGGATAAGGACAGAAGAGGCTCGCGCCCTCCTGTGGACGGAGGTGGATCTCAAGGAACGCACGGTGGCGGTCTACCGTGCTGTGCGAGTGAAAGGAGAAACCAAGACGAAGAAATCTCGGCGGGTTCTCAAAGTCTCGAAATTGGGCATCCAAGTCCTGAAGGAGCTACATAAGGCCAGGGCGGCCGAACGCCTCGCATCGGGCGAAAGGGGAGTAGATAACACCCACGTATTCCGTCGGGAAGACGGACGTCCACTGGACCGCTGGTATGTCCGGCGTGAATTCCAGAAGATCACAAAAGCCGCAGGCATCGGAGATGACTGGTGCCCGCGCGAACTGCGACACAGCTTCGTGTCCCTGCTGTCCGCCCACAAGGTAGCGATTGAAGAGATCGCACGCCTCGTTGGGCACTCGTCAACGCACGTAACCGAGACCGTCTACCGGCAGGAGATCCGACCAGCGCTAACAGATGGCGCGGTCGTCATGGACAAGATCTTCAAGCCGCGAGCCGGGTAGAGCAGTGGCTCCCCGTTTGGCTCCCAAAGATCAAAAAGGGGCACCAGATAACCTCTGATACCCCTTCTGACCAGTCGGGACGACAGGATTTGAACCTGCGACCCCTTGACCCCCAGTCAAGTGCGCTACCAAGCTGCGCTACGTCCCGGTTGTGTCGGCCGCCCCCTGTGGGGCGGGACGTCATAACCTTAGCGCACATCGAAAGTGCACGCGTACACGGAGAGCGGGAGCGGAGGGGGCCGGGTGGGGCGTAAGCCGACCATCGATCGGGATGAGCTGGCCAGGCTGGTCGCCGAGGGGAGGAGCGTGCAGGAGCTGGCCGCTCACTTCGGCGTCAGCGTGTCCGGGGTGCTGCAGGCCAAGCGGGCCGCCGGGCTGGCCAAGCCGATGCTCGACCACCGCGCCGCCGTCCCGTGGAAGCTGGCCCGCGCGCACGCCCAGTCAGGGCCCGCCACCAATCTGCGCAATCTGTCGGCGGCCGCTCAGGGGAGGCCGCCGGCGTCCGACCGGCTGAACACGGCGCTGCGGTGGGCGCAGCGGCTGGTGGACGAGGGGCTGGACGTGCGGTACGACCCCGCTACGGGATTCAGCGAAGTCCCCGCTTCACCAGCGGGCTCACATGTCGCATCGGTGCTGGCCGCGGCGCGAAAGGCGCTCGAACCGCGCTGAAGGCAAAAGTTTCGGCAGGGCTTTCCAGGGAAGTCGCCGGTCTCGGCAAAGAGACCGGAGGCGAACATCATGACCACCTACATCTGGGTGGCCGTCGTCGTCATCGCGGTGGTAGCGCTCGCCGCAGTTGCCTACGTCGTGCAGCAGCAGAAGCGCCGTAACCACCTCCGTGAACGTTTCGGCCCCGAGTACGAACGGATAGTCGCCGACCACGACAACCGCCGCGACGCCGAGCAGGAGTTGCTCGACCGCGAGCAGCGGCATTCCGAGCTCGACATCCGTCCCCTGCCGGAGGAGTCGCGTGAGACGTACGCCAACCGGTGGACCGAGGTGCAGGAGCGCTTCGTCGACGCGCCAAGTTTCGCGGTGACCGAGGCGGACCAGCTGGTCACCGCGGTCATGGCGGAGCGGGGTTATCCGACGGAGGACTTCGAGCAGCGGCTGTCCGACCTGTCGGTGGGACACGCGGCGACCCTCGATCACTACAGGACGGCTCACGAGATCAGCGGGCGGGCGGCCGAGAAGAAGGCCTCCACGGAGGAGCTCCGTCAGGCCATGGTCCACTACCGCGCGCTGTTCGAGGAGCTGCTGCACGAGACCACGCGAGGACGGTGAGGGTGATGAAGAACAGCCACGACGAGCTGAAGGTGCCGTCGCAACGCGCTGACAAGGCCCGTGGCGACGACCGTGACAACGACCGGGCCGTCGGGGACCGCAGGCCCGGCGAGGAGGCCGGAGGGCCGATCGCCGGCCGTCCGGAGAGCATGGGGGGCGCCGCAGGCCACCCCGAAGGTCTGGAGCGCTCCGCCGACGAGTACGACACCGCCGTCCCCGGCGCCGTCCCGGGCGCTGTTCCCGGCGCCGTCCCACCGCCCGAGGCCGGTGACGACGACGCCGCCTATCGGGACCCGTACGCGAGGACCGGCGGCGACATGCCGGCCGAGCCGGAGCCCGGCCCGGTCGGCGTCCAGGCCGCGCCCGAGGAGATTCCGGCGCACGCGGCTCCCACGGACGTCGTCCTGTTCGACCAGGACCCCACTCAGGTGCAGGCTCGCTGGCGCGATCTGCAGGCGTCGTTCGTGGACGACCCCGGCGAGGCCGTACGGCGCGCCGACGGTCTGCTCGGCGAGGTGGTGGAGTCGTTCACCAGCAGCCTCGCGAGCCGCACGGACGCCCTGCGTGACGGCTGGAAGGACACTGGTGCGCGGGACACCGAGCATCTGCGGCTGGCGCTGCGCGACTACCGGAACGTCCTGGAACACCTGCTGGCCCTGTCGGGAGCCCCCGGCCAGAGCCCCGTCCAGGCGCCCGGCCAGGGCCCTATCCAGGCGCACGACCAGGGCCACATCCACGGGACGAGGTGATCTGACATGCTCGCGATAGTCGCGGCGATCGTCTTCGGGCTGGGCTTACTGCTCGACCTGCTGGGCGTGAACATCCCCGGAGGAGTCTCCGGTATGACGTTCGTCCTGCTGGGGCTGACCCTGCTGGCCCTGCACCAGGCGGGCATCGGCACGGCGAGCGTACGCAACTACGGCGCCTGGCGTGGCCGCGCCAGGCGCTGAAGGCACGCGGTCCGCGCGCCGCCCTTCTCCGGGTCGCGCACCCTGACCTGATCGCGCGCGTGATCACGCGGCTGATCAGGCGCGCGATCAGGCGGCTGATCACGCCTTGCCGGGGAAGCGCATGAAGACGCTGCTGCCCTTGTCGCCGGCGTGCACGGTCAGCTCCGAGGCGAGCAGGCGGGCCACCCAGAGCCCCATGCCGCCCACGGCCCCCGGCAGGGGCCCAGGTCTCCAGGCGCCCTTGTCGTGAACCTCGACGACCAGGTCACCGCCCGCCGCCCAGGTGCGCAGGAGGGCCTGATCGCTGCCGTGGGTGACGGCGTTGGTGGCGATCTCGTTGATCGCGATGACGAAGTCGGCGACGGCGTCCTCCGCCATGCCGGCCTCGCGGGCCTCGTCTTCGGCGAACTGCCGGACCTGGGGCAGGTCCGGCAGCCGGAATCGCAGGCGTTTCACGGGCGCGCCGGGGGGCGGGCCCGTGTGGCCCGGCTGGGGCACGTCCTCGCTCACCCGGCGACCGCCCCTGCTCAGCCGACGAGTTCGGCACGTAGTTGATCAAGGACCTTGCGCAGGATGCGTGACACGTGCATCTGCGAGATCCCGAACTCGGCGGCGATCTCGGCCTGCGTCATGTTGCCGAAGAAGCGCAGCAGCAGGATGTGCTTCTCCCGGGAGGGCAGGGCGTCGATGAGCGGCTTGACGGCCTCCCTGTCGACCATGGTGCTCAGCGTGTCGTCGTCCTCGGGGATGACGTCGCCGAGCGAGGCCGCGTCGTCGTCGGTGCCGAGCGGGGCGTCGAGCGACAGGGTGCTGTAGGCGGCGGACGCGTCGAGCGTGAGCAGGACGTCCTCTTCGGTGATGTTCATCTTCGCCGCCAGTTCCGCCACGGTGGGCGACCTGCCGAGATCCTGGCTGAGATCGGCGACGAGCCTGTTGAGCTCGGAGCGGCGCTCCTGGTAGAGGCGCGGCACCCGGATGGCCCAGGTGCGGTCGCGGAAGTGCCGCTTGACCTCACCGGTCATCGTGACGACCGCGTAGCCCCTGAACGCGTGTCCGAGGCTGGGGTCGAAACCGTTGACGGCTTTCATCAGGCCCACGTACGCGGCTTGGAGAAGGTCTTCCAGTGGTTCGCCCCGGTAGCGGTATCGCCTGGCGATCTCCATGGCGAGCGGACGGTGCATTTCGACGATGCGCTCGCGCAGCCGCTCGCGGTGGCTGCTGGAGGTGCTTTCCCTGACCATCTCGGCCAGGAGCTCTTCCGCGCTCATCTCCTCGAGGATGTACTCCTGCACAGCCATGGCTGCTCCTCGTGTGGCTCGCAGGCGGCCTCCCCAAGCAAAAAAAGCCCAGGCAGAGGCACGCCTCGCTCAACTCTCGAGACGGAAGCCCTCTGCTGGACCTCGCGAGAAGTGTCCCCCGTGCCGCCAGAAGTATTCCTCCCTCGCGTGGTGACAGTAGGGTTGCTCCGTGACAATGCCGGAAAACGGCGACGGGCCCGCGGCGGCCCTGAGCCTGACGTCGTCGACCGTCGACTCGGTCACCGTGGTGCGGGTCGACGGCGTGCTCGACGCCACGACGCGCGAGCAGTTCGCCGACTACCTGTCGTTGGCGGGCGCCGACCTGATCCTCGATCTGGCCGGAGTGACGTTCATGGACTCGCGCGCGCTCGGCCTGATCGTGCACCACTGGCAGACGAGTCTGGCCTCGGGCGCGAAGTTCGCGCTGATCGGGGTCGAATACTCCAAGTCGAAGGTGATGTGGATCACCGGGCTGGCCCAGCGCCTGCCGATCTACGACACGCTCGACGACGCCCTGGCCGCCATCGGGTGAGGCTCAGCCCTTCGACTTGCGCTGGTGCTCCTCGACCAGGAGCCTGGCCAGGTCGGCCACTTTGATCTGGTGGTGTTGTGAGATCCTGCGCAGTTCCTCGAAGGCGGCCTCGGCCGTGCATCTGCTGGTCTGCATGATGATGCCTTTGGCCTGGTCGATCACCGACCGGCCGGCGAGGGCCTCCTGCAGCTGGGCGGCGTCCGTACGCACCTCGTCGAATTCCGACAGGTTGGCCATGGCCACCCCGAGTTGCTCGGTGAGCATGTCGGAGAGCGAGTGGGCGCCCTGCGGAGAGAACGCGCCGGGACGCACCGAGTAGAGGCCGACGACCAGCACGGCGGGCGCCACGTCGATGGGGACGGCCAGCACGGAGCGCACGCCCCAGCGGGTGGCCAGCGCGTCGTAGCGCGGCCAGCGGGTCTCGGTGAGCACGTCGGTGACGGTGGCCCGCCCGCCGCTCTGCCTGGCCTCGGTGGACGGCCCCTCCCCCAGCTCGTGCTCGCCTTCGACGAGCATGATCAGCTCGCTGTGCGAGCCGGAGACCAGGACCCGGTGATCGCGCCAATGCTCGGCGGAGGCTCCGGAGCAGCCGGGCACTCCTGCGGTCAGCGCGGTCGTCAGGCCGCGCAGCACGCTCTCTGTCGAGGTGTCCTCTCCGAGGCGGCCCAATGCCGCGAGGTCACGGGCGAGTCCGGGGGTGAGCATCGCGGTGGATTCCATAGCAACAACGCTCTACCCCTTATGGCTGGCATTATCCCGAGTGGCGTAGCGTCAGACCATGACCACGCCGGACTTCGAACACGCGCTGGACGCGCTGGCCGGGCGCGTCTCATCGCTGCGTGCGGCGAGGGCCGCCTATCCCTCGGACCTCGCGCCCACGCTGGACGCGGCGCTCGCGGAGCTCGACACCGCGGCAGAGCTGCTGGCCGAGGCCAGGGAGCAGGTACGCAAGTCCCCGAAGCGGGCAGGCGCGAAGAAGGACGGCGGCGCGCAGCGCGAGCTGAAGTTGCTGCGCCAGGTGTTCAGGGCCTTCCCCGTGCCCGTCATCGTGCTCGACGGTGGCGGCGTGGTGCGGCGGATCAACCCGGAGACCTCGCGTATGCTCGGCAGCCCCGACGGCTACCTGGTGGGCCGGTCGTTCCCGCTGCTGGTGGACGTGTCGCGGCGGGCGGCGTTCCGGTCGCACCTGACGTCGGCGCTGCAGACCGGGCAGCCGTCGGCGTTCGAGACACGGCTGGCGCACCAGGGGCGCACGCACACCGTGCAGCTGGCGATGATCAGGCTGACCATGCCGGGCGAGCCGCAGCAGATGGTGGCGGCGATCGCGCTGCCCACCGAGGTGCAGTTGCCCGAGCCGGGCGCGCGCCGGCCCGAGCAGTCCGACGGAGCGCTGCTGCTGGCGGCGGCCAAGCGGCAGGATCTGCTGGTCAAGATGGCTACGTTGCTGCTCGACGAGGAGGCGCTGCGGCGTCCGGTCGCGCTCCCTCGGGCGACGCGGTTGCTGGCGGCCGAATGGGCCGACTGGGTGATCGCCGACGTGGTCCGCGACGGGGTGCCCCGTCGTTCGGCCGTGATGGCGCCGAAGGACCAGCCTCTCAGTGAGCTCGCCCGCCAGGTGGAGTCCGCCGACCCGGCGACCAGCCAGGTGGTGCTGCAGGTACTCGACCGGGCCTCCGGCGTGGTGCACGAGATGGTGGAGGACGAGACGCTGCTCGGTTTCTGCGCCGACGGGCCGGTGCTGACGGCGATGGGCGCGAGCTCGCTGCTGAGCGTCCCGATCGGCTGCGCCGACGGCGTGCTGACGCTCGTACGCACGCACGACAGGCAGCCGTTCGCGCTGGCCGACCTGGCCGTCATGCAGGAGGTGGGGCTGCAGCTGGGCCTGGCGATACGAGCGCAGAGCAATTTCCAGAGCCGCTCGCGGGCGGCCGACGCGTTGTCGGCGAGCGTCGCGCCGCGCAACCTGCCCGACATCCCCGGCTACGAGGCGGCGGCCGTCTACCACCCGGGGGCGTCGGTGGGCGCGGAGTTCTACGACGTGTTCCCGGTCGCCGGCGGGTGGGGGTTCGCGCTCGGCGGCGCGGCGGGCAAGGGAGAGGAGGCCGCGTCGGTCACCGCCATGGTGCGGGGCGGTCTGCGGGTGCTGAGCGTCTGGGAGTCCGACCCCGATCTGGTGATACGGAAGGTCAACGAGGCCCTGGTCGCGCAGGGTTCCGGCCTGTTCGTGATGGCCGTGGCGGGGTTCGTGCAGGGCCGTACGATCCGGCTGTCGTCGGCGGGACACCATCCGGCGGCCCGGGTGCGGAACGACGGCACCGTACGCTTCGTCGCGGGCGGCGGCGTGCCGCTGGGCATCGCGGCCGAGGCGGAGACGCAGGTCGAGACGCTGACGGTCCCCCCTGGCGAGACGCTGGTGCTCTATTCGGAGGGCCTGGTCTCCTCCAGGAACGCCCGGGGCGAGCCGTACGGCGACGAGCGGCTGGCCGACGTGCTCGGCCGCTGCGCGGGCCAGTCGCCGTCCACCGTGGTCAAGGCGGTGGAGGCGGACCGGCACGCGTTCTCGGAGGGCCAGGTGTGGGATGAGATCGTGGTGTTCGCGCTCCGAGGTGTCTGATCTGTAGGGGTTTGCGTTCCCGAGAAACCTGGGTATGGTCGGACTCAGAACGACGTGCCTAAGACGCAGGCACACCTTTGAAGCTTTCCACGCTGAGGTGTGCCATGAATATCGCGATCGTCGCTTCGTCCAACGGAAACCAGCGCCACCGCATCCTGTCGGTCGCACGTGAGCTGGGACGCGAACACCACGTCACGATCTACTCCCGCCGTGACGGCTCCGAGGGCAAGCCCAGGACGCGGGTGGCCCCGGGAGTCACACTGGAGCACATCGACGTGGGCCCGGCCTGTGATCTTCCCGCCGACGACGTCGTTCCCTACCTCAACGACGTCGGCGTTCACCTGATGAAGCGCTGGCGCCAGGACAGGCCCGACATCATCCATGCCCACTCGTGGACCAGCGGCCTGGCCGCCGTGGCGGGCGCCAAGGGGCTCGACGTGCCGGTCACGCAGACGTTCCACACGGTCGACACCGCCCACCAGAAGCTGGAGCGGGCGCTGGGCCGCCGGGCCGACGCGGTCATCGCCGGCTCGGGCGACGAGGAGTCGGCGCTGATCCGGCTCGGGGTGCCGCGCCACAACATCGCCATCGTCCCCTACGGCGTCGACACCGAACGGTTCCACCGCCGCGGCGCGGTGGCCACGAAGGGCTCGCGCAAGCGGCTCCTGCATGTCGGCCCCCTCTCCACCGAACGCGGCGCGCACACCGTCGTGCGGGCGCTGCAGGGTCTCGGCGACGTCGAGCTGGTCATCGCCGGCGGCCCCGACCCCGAGGCGCTGGGGAACGACAAGGACGCGCAGCGCCTGCGGGACCTGGCCGAGCAGCTCGGCGTGGCCGACCGGGTCACGCTCCTCGGCCAGGTGAGGCGGGCCTCCGTACCGAAGCTGATGCGCAGCGCGGACGCCGTGGTGTCGGTGCCGCGGGAGGCCGTCACGGGGATCGTCGCCCTGGAGGCGATGGCCTGCGGCGTGCCGGTGATCGCCTCGGCCGTCGGCGCCCACCTGGACTCCATCGTCGACGGCGTCACCGGCCTGCTGGTGCCGCCCGACCAGCCGGCGCGCACCGCGCGCCTGGCACGCGAGCTGCTGTGGGACCCGACGTTGCGGACCGCGCTCGGCTACGCGGGTGCCGACCGGGCGCGCTCGCGCTACTCCTGGGAGCGGGTCAGCCAGGAGCTGGTACGCGTCTACGAGGCGGCCTGCGCCTGACGCGGTCATCCATCACATGCTCCGGCAGGTGGCGCAAGCCACCTGCCGGCACCATGTCCGGAGCACGATGACGGATCCGCTCGTTTGTGACGAAACTGACCGATGTGACAGATGGGGTGTTATCAGTGTGAAATCTTTGCTTCGATGGAGCGCATGTCCAAACGCAGTCCGATCTTGGCGGCCGCGGCGCTCGCATGCGTCGCCGCCCTCCCCCAGACCGCGCAGGCACAGACGGCGGGCTGGGGCGACCCGGTCCTCGTGGAGAACTTCAACGGCTCGTCGATCAACACCAAGAAGTGGATGATCTACCACTCCCCCCAGGCCGAGCGGAACCCCCGCACCGGCAAGGCCGCGTCCGTCTCGGACGGCGTGCTGCGCCTCAAGGGCGGCATGTACGGCGGCAAGGACCTGTCGGGCGGCGTGGCCACCCGGCTCGCGCAGGAGTACGGCCGGTGGGAGGTCCGGTTCAAGGCCGAGGCGGGCGCCGGGTACACGCCGGTGGCGCTGCTGTGGCCGACGCGGCAGGGTGAGGGCGGCGACTACGCCGAGGTCGACTTCGCCGAGATCGTCGACCCGAAGCGGCAGGGCGGCGGCATCTTCGTGCACGACGGGCACAGCCGGGCGCGCAAGACGCTCAAGGCCGACTTCACCAAGTGGCACACGGTGGCGGTCGACTGGCTGCCGGGCCGGCTCACGGTCTGGCTGGACGGCGAGAAGTACTGGGACTACCGCGGCGCGCACGTGCCCAGTGGTCACCGCATGGGCCTGGCGCTGCAGAACGACGTGGTGTGCGAGCCCCGCTGCCGTGACTCCTCCACGCCCCGCACCGTGTCGATGTACGTCGACTGGGTGAAGGTCTACCGGGCGTCCTGACCGCGCAGCCTGGCGGCCTTGAGCCCGAGGTGCACGGCCAGGCGGTCGTCGCCGTCGGACAGATCCTTGTGGGTGAGGCGCTCGGCCTTGCCCAGCCGGTAGTAGAGCGTCTGGCGGTGGATGCCGAGCTCGGCGGCGGTCTTCTGGGCGTGGCCGCCGCGGTCGAGATAGGCCTCCACCGTGTGGGCCAGCTCCCCGTCGAGGGCCGCGGTCTCGGCCGCCAGCTCCCGCAGGTCGCTCGGCCCGAGCCGGGCCAGCAGGCGGTGCACGCCGAGGTCCTCCCACCGGGCGACCGGCGCGTGGCGGGGGAAGTGCTCGGCGATGCGCAGGGCATGGCGGGCCTCGCGCCAGCTCAGCCAGGCCTCGGCGGGGTCGCTCCGTGGCCCGCCGATGCCGGCGGCGGTGCCGTACGCGCTCTGGAGGGTCTGCGCGACCTCGCCCGCGAGGTGCGCGGGGGCGAGCAGGGCGACCGGTGAGCCGGCGCGGGCGAGCACGCCGCGCGGCAACGTCCAGAGGGCGGCCACGCGCTCATGCGACTCGCGTACGGCGACGGCCGCGACCGGGCCAGGAACCTCTATGGCGGCCTCGGCACGCTCCTCGGGGTCCGGGGAGAACAGGCCGAGCAGCCCGCGCCCGACGTCCTGCCGGCTCCTGGCCTCCTGGGCGAGCACTCCCGCCGCCCTGGCGACGAGCGGTGCGACGGCGTGCAGGGGCACGTCGTCCAGCTCGCCCGAGTCGAGCAGCCACAGGTAGCCGTAGGTGACGCCGCGGTGGCGCAGCGGCCAGCAGACCCTGGCCAGGACCTGCAGCTCGGCGTCCGCGGGGATCCTGACCGGGCCCTCGGCCCCGGCGATGCCGTAGCGCTCGAAGTAGTCGCGCACCTCCCCCGTCGCGCGCCTGCGCAGGATCGACTCCTGGCGGACCGTGTCGATGGCGCCGTGCTGCGCGCCGTAGGCCAGCAGCCGGAACGAGCGGTCCTCCAGCGTCGCGGACGCCCCCAGCCGGGCGGCGATCTCGTCGACGATCTCTTGCAGGTCTGCCGAGTTGTGCATGTGTATGACAGCCTGCCACATCCGGCGTTACGCGCGTCGATGGCCCCCGCTGAGCTGGGTTTTTAGACTGGAAGCATGCTGCGTCAACTGCTGCTCAGCGCTTCCAGGAGCGGTGCCGTGCGCCGCGCCGTGTCGGGCTTCCCGCTCACCAGGAGAGTGGTCGGGAGGTTCGTCGCCGGGGAGGGTGTCGAGGAGGCTCGCGACACGGTCGAACGGCTGCGCGACGCCGGGCTCGCCGTGACCGTCGACCATCTCGGCGAGGAGACGCGCGACGCGCGGGCCGCGGCCGCCACCACGGACGCCTACCTCACCTTGCTCCGCGCGATCAGGCCGCTGGAGCTCGGCGCCAGGGGCGAGGTGTCGGTGAAGTTGTCGGCACTCGGGCAGCGGCTCGACGAGACCATGGCGCTGGAGCACGCCCGCGAGATCTGCGCCGCCGCCGCGGTCGCCGGCTCGGCCGTGACGCTCGACATGGAGGACCACACCACCGTCGACTCCACCCTGGCCGTGCTGCGCAAGCTGCGCGAGGACCACCCATCGACGGGCGTGGCGATCCAGGCCTACCTGTTCCGCAGCGAGCAGGACTGCCGCGACCTGTCCTCGGAGGGCTCCCGGGTGCGCCTGGTCAAGGGCGCCTACCGCGAGCCCGCCTCGATCGCCCACCAGGGCCGGACCGCCGTGGACAAAGCGTACGTACGATGCCTGCGCATCCTCATGGCGGGGAAGGGTTACCCCATGGTGGCGACGCACGACGATCGCATGATCGCGATCACGGAGCTGCTCGCCGACCGGTTCGGGCGGACGATCGGCGACCACGAGTTCCAGATGCTCTACGGAATCAGGACCGGCCTGCAGGAGGCCCTGGCGGGGGCCGGCCACGCGGTCCGCGTGTACGTGCCCTACGGCGACGACTGGTACGGCTATTTCATGCGCCGTCTCGCGGAGCGCCCGGCCAACGTCGCCTTCTTCCTTCGTGCCCTTGGGGGTAAGTAAATGGATGCCATCAGCAACGTCCCCGTCCCCGTCAACGAGCGGGTGTACGGTTACGCGCCCGGCAGCGCCGAGCGGACCACTCTGGAGGACCGCATCAAGGAGCTGGCCGGGTCGCCGATCGACCTGACCATGACCATCGGAGGCGAGCAGCGCCTCGGCGGCGGCGCGCCCATCGACGTGGTGCAGCCGCACAACCACGCCCACGTCCTGGGCCGTGCCAACGACGCCACGGCCCAGGACGTGCGGGACGCCGTCGACAGCGCGCTGCGGGCGGCGCCCGACTGGCAGGCGCTGCCGTTCGACGACCGGGCCGCGATCTTCCTGAGGGCCGCCGACCTGCTGGCGGGGCCGTGGCGGGCCACGATCAACGGGGCGACCGTCCTGGGCCAGTCGAAGTCGGTGCAGCAGGCGGAGATCGACGCCGCCTGCGAGCTGATCGACTTCCTGCGGTTCAACGTGTCCTACGCGCGGCAGCTCTACGCCCAGCAGCCGAACTCGTCGCCCGGCGTGTGGAACAGGATGGAATACCGCCCGCTCGAAGGGTTCGTGCTGGCGATCACGCCGTTCAACTTCACCGCCATCGCCGGAAACCTGCCGACGTCGGTCGCGCTGATGGGGAACGTCGTCGTCTGGAAGCCGTCGCCCACCCAGCAGTTCGCCGCGCACTTCACGATGCGGGTGCTGGAGGCCGCGGGGCTCCCGCCGGGCGTGATCAACCTCGTCACCGGCAACGGCCAGGCCGTCTCCGAGGTGGCGCTCGCCCACCCCGCGCTGGCGGGCATCCACTTCACCGGCTCGCCCGGGACGTTCCAGCACCTGTGGCGTGCGGTCGGGGCCAACATCGCCTCCTACCACGGCTATCCGCGCATCGTCGGCGAGACCGGCGGCAAGGACTTCGTGCTCGCCCACCCGTCGGCCGACCCTGGGGTGCTCTCGACGGCGCTGATGAGGGGCGCCTTCGAGTACCAGGGGCAGAAGTGCTCGGCCGCCTCGCGGGCGTACGTGCCGCGCTCGGTCTGGAACGGTATGCGCGACGACTTCGTCTCCGTGGCCGAGTCGCTGAGCGTGGGCGACGTGGCAAGCGACCTGTCGACGTTCATGGGCGCGGTCATCGACGGGCGGGCCTTCGCCAGGCACAAGGAGGCCATCGACCGGGCCAGGGCGTCCTCGGCCATCGACGTGCTGACCGGCTCGTACGACGAATCCGTCGGCTATTTCGTGAAGCCGACCATCATGGAGTGCGCCGACCCGGCGGACGAGATCTTCGTCAAGGAGTACTTCGGGCCGATCCTCGGGGTGCACGTCTACGACGACGGCGACTACGACGCGGTGCTCGACCAGATGGAGGGCATCGCCCCGTACGCGCTGACCGGGGCGATCGTCGCCCAGGACCGCTACGCCATCAAGGCGGCCACCGACCGGCTGCGCTTCGCGGCGGGCAACTTCTACGTCAACGACAAGCCGACAGGCGCGGTCGTCGGCCAGCAGCCGTTCGGCGGCGCACGCGCCTCGGGCACCAACGACAAGGCGGGCTCGATCTTCAACCTGATCCGCTGGGTGAACACCCGCTCGATCAAGGAGACCTTCGTCCCGCCGACCGACCACCGCTATCCGCACATGGGCTGAGCGTCCTCCGAACGCCCCCGGCCACCGCGTGTGCCGGAGGCGTTCGTCGTGCGGGGGCCGGACGCATGGCGTGATCTGCAATGGATGCGTCGTTGACGCCACCGTGCCGCGCGACCAGCATGAGGGCATGCAGCGACGCATCCTGGTGGTCGTCTTTCCGGGCTTCCAACTGCTCGACATGGCCGGGCCCGCCGACGTGTTCGCGACGGCGGCCCTGATCGCGCGCGGCGGCTACCGGGTCGAGGTGGCGGCCGTGGGCGGCGGCTCCGTGGCAGCGGGAAACGGCGTCACCGTCATGGCCGCGCCGCTCGGCGAGGTCGAGGGGCCGGTCGACACGCTGCTGGTGGCGGGCGGGTGGTCCGTGCCGCAGCAGATCGCGGACGGCGAGCTGGTCGCGCAGGTCGCCCGGCTGGCCGGCTCCGCGCGGCGGGTCGCCTCCGTCTGCAACGGCGCGTTCGTGCTGGCCGAGGCCGGGCTGCTGGACCACCGGCGGGCCACCACGCACTGGCTGGCCGCGGACGAGCTCGCGGCCCGCTACGAGTGCGTCGAGGTGGACCCCGACCCGCTCTACATCGAGGACGGCCACGTCTGGACGTCCGCGGGCGTCCTGTCCGGGGTGGACCTCGCGCTGGCGCTGGTGGCCAGGGACCATGGCCACCAGCTGGCCCGCGACGTCGCCCGCGGGCTCGTGGTCTACCTGCACCGGCCGGGCGGGCAGAGCCAGTTCAGCACGCCGATGCGGGCCATGACGCCGCGCAGCGAGCCGATCAGGGAGCTGCAGGCCTACATCGACGCCAACCCCGCGGCCGACCTCAGCGTGGCCGCGCTCGCCGCGCGCTCCGGCATGAGCGAGCGCCACTTCTCCCGCGTCTTCACCGAGCAGACGGGCCTGTCACCCGGCAGGTACGTCGAGCGCAGCCGGGCCGACGCCGCCAGGCGGCTTCTGGAGGTCACCGGTCACCCGCTGGCCACGGTGGCCAGGGAGTCGGGGCTCGGGACGCCGGAGACGCTCTACCGCGTCTTCCGCCGTCACTGGCGGATCTCACCCGGCGACCACCGTCGCCGGTTCCAGTCGAAGGAGAGTTGACCATGCACGTGGCCATCCCGCTCTATCCCCGTTTCACCGCGCTGGACGCGGTCGGGCCCTACACCGTGATGGCCTTCGCGCCAGGCTGGACGGTCACGTTCGTCGCCGAGGAGCCCGGCCCCGTCACCGACGACCAGGGCACGCTCACGCTGGCCGCCACGGCCTCCTACGCCGACATGCCCCGGCCTGACGTGATCGTCGTCCCCGGCGGCCTCGGCACCTTGGACGTCATGTCCGACACCGCTCTGACCGGCTGGATCCGGGAGGCGCACGAGCACACCATGTGGACGACCTCGGTGTGCAGCGGCTCGCTCCTCCTGGGCGCGGCGGGGCTGTTGAAGGGGCTGAAGGCGACCACGCACTGGGCCCTGCTCGACTTCCTCAAGCAGGCCGGCGCCGAACCGGTCAGCGAGCGTGTGGTCACAGAAGGCAAGATCGTGACCGCGGCCGGGGTGTCCGCGGGCATCGACATGGCGCTGACGCTGCTGGCGCAGGCCACGGACGAGCTGACCGCGCAGAGCGTGCAGCTGGTGATCGAGTACGACCCGCAGCCGCCCTTCACGAGCGGGTCGCCGAAGACGGCGCCGGAGGGGGTGGCCGAGCGCGCGCTCGGCCTCCTCACCTGACCGGCGCGGGGGCGCCGTCGTCCCACCATGGGGACGGCGGCGCCCGCGTCATGCGGATGTTCGGCGGCGGTCGGGCTGGTGTGGCGCGCTGTGTCGGATCGAATTTCTAGGCCGTTGACCAGCGCACCCGCACATTCCGACATATCCAGATCACGTTAGGCACCCTAAGGCCTGTGCTGAGGTGACATGATTATCCCCGAGCTTGAGGGGATGGTATGCGGGAGATCGGCGGACGGTACCTCCTGAACGAGGAGGCCGGTCGTGGGGGTATGGGCGTCGTCTGGCGCGCGTTCGATCAGCTCCTCCACCGTACGGTGGCGCTTAAGGAGCTGACCTTGTCCGGCGAGGCCGAGATGGTGCGCCGCCGGGTGCTGCGTGAGGCCAGGATGGCTGCCGGGCTGACGCACCCCAACATCGTCACGGTGCACGACCTGATCGAGGAGGGCGGCAAGCTCTGGATCGTGATGGAATATCTCGACGGGCTGTCGTTGCACCAGCTGCTCTCCCAGGTGGGCACGCTGCCCGCGCAGTCGGTGGCGGCCATCGGCCAGCACCTGCTCGCCGCGCTGCGCACCGCCCACCAGGCCGGCGTGCTGCACCGCGACGTTAAGCCGGCCAACGTCATGCTGACCGGCGACCGGGTGGTGCTGACCGACTTCGGCATAGCGACCGCCGAGGGCGACATCCGCATGACGACGTCGCGGCGCCTGCGCGGCACACCCGCGTTCATGGCGCCCGAGCGGCTGCACGGGGGTCCGGCCAGCAAGGAGGCCGACATGTGGTCCTTCGGCGCCACCCTCTACAGCGCCGTCGAGGGCCAGCCTCCCTACCCGGGGCAGGACGCGGCGACCGTGCTCGGCATGGCCCGCAGCGGGCCCTATCCGCCGCCGCGGCGGGCGGGCGTGATGCGCCCGCTGATCGAGGGGCTGCTCCACCACGACCCGGTGCGCCGCTACACCCCGGAGCAGACGGCGGGTTTATTGGCGGGCATGCGCGCCAGCGCCTACCAGGCCGCCATCTGACGCCCCCGCGCCGATTCATCGGGCGGGGGTCACGCACGTCGGCGGTCAGTCGTTCTTGGCCCGGGCCTCCGCCTCGGCCGCGTCCATGGCCGCCGCCTCCTCGGGGGTCGGCGCGGTGCCGCCGAGATGGGCGGGCTGCCACCACACGCCCTGCGGCACCTCCGGATAGGTGCGCTGCGCCCTGTCGACCAGCTCCGACAACCGCGTGTGCAGGTCCGTCACGTGATCGTTGACGTTCTCGCCGCGCTTGGGGTGCATCGGCTCGCCCACCAGGATGGTGAGCGGCACGTGCCGTTGCAGGAGCTTCTTCGGCCGCCCCTTGGTCCACAGCCGCTGGCCGCCCCACAGCGCCACCGGGATCACCGGCACGTTGGTCGCCTGGGCCATCCGGATCGCGCCGTTCTTGATCTCTTTGACGGTGAACGACCGGCTGATCGTGGCCTCCGCGAAGACGCCCACGACCTCACCGGCCTTGAGCATCCGCAGCGCCGTCGCGTACGAGCCCGCGCCCGCCCCCCGGTCGACGGGAATGTGGTGCATGCCCCGCATCAGCGGGCCGGAGATCCGGTGCTCGAACACGTCCTGCTTGGCCATGAAGCGCACCAGCCGCTTCGACGGCAGCGCGGCGAACCCGGCGAAGATGAAGTCGAGGTAGCTGATGTGGTTGCTCACCAGCACCGCTCCCCCCGTCCGCGGCACGTGCTCGGTCCCTTCCATGTGGAAGCGGATGTCGAGCACGCGAAAGAGGGTCCGCGCGGCGGCGATCACCGGCGGGTACACGATCTCAGCCATGAGCAGAAGGTAGCTGCTCAGGCGGGTCTCACGGTAGTCGGGGCCCGAGGCGCCGGGTGACGCCCCTCCTCGCCGCGGCCCGAACGCCCGTCCTCGCGTGGCGGACGGGCGGCCTCCGCCCGTCCGCGTCACGACGCTTGCGTGGCCGTGAAAACGGGCAGATGTACTCACCATGAAGAAGCTCATCAACTCGGCGGACTCCGTCGTTGAGGACGCGCTGAAGGGCATGGCCGCGGCCCATCCCACGCTGCGGATCCGCGACCAGGTGGTCTACCGGGCCGATGGCCCGCGCCAGGGAAAGGTCGGCCTGGTGTCGGGCGGCGGCTCGGGGCATGAGCCGCTGCATGCCGGTTTCGTCGGGTACGGCATGCTCGACGCGGCCTGCCCCGGCGAGATCTTCACCTCACCGGTGCCCGACCAGATCATCGAGGCGACCAAGGCCGTGGACGGCGGCGCCGGCGTGCTGCACATCGTCAAGAACTACACCGGCGACGTGCTCAACTTCGAGATGGCCGCCGAGCTGGTCGAGGACGTCGAGGTGGCCAGCGTGCTGGTCGACGACGACGTGGCCGTCCAGGACTCCCTCTACACGGCGGGCCGCCGTGGCACCGGCGCGACCCTGTTCGTCGAGAAGATCGCGGGGGCACTGGCCGAGGAGGGCGCGCCGCTGGACGACGTGGCCGCCGTGGCCGGCGCGGTCGACGAACGCAGCAGGTCGTTCGGCATCGCGCTGACCTCGTGCACGACGCCGCACGCGGGAAAGCCGACGTTCGACCTGCCGGAGACGGACGTGGAGCTGGGCATCGGCATCCACGGCGAGCCCGGCAGGGCCAGGGTGCCGATGGCGCCGGCGCGCGAGCTGGCGGCCACCGCCATGGAGGCGATCCACGGCGACCTGCCGGTGCAGGGCGACCTGCTCGTCATGGTGAACGGCATGGGCGGCACACCCCTCATGGAGCTGTACGTGGTCTTCGCGGAGGTGGCGGCGTACCTCAAGGGCAAGGGAGCGCGGGTCTCACGGTCGCTGGTCGGCAACTACGTGACGAGTCTCGACATGCAGGGCTTCTCCGTCACCGTCTGCCGGCTCGACGACACGCTCACCCGCCTGTGGGACGCCCCGGTCGATACGCCGGGCCTGCGATGGTGACGTCTCCGCTCCCCGGGCGACCCGCGGCGTGCCGGAGCGCGAGGCGCACCGTGCGACCACCGATCCGCCAGGACACCTGTTGAAGGGAGGGAGCGCGGACTCCCCCGCCGGCTGAAGCAGGCGGGGCGCTCCGCGCGCATCCGATGGACACCGACCTGTTCGTGGCCTGGTTCGAGGAGACGGCCCGGCTCGTACGCCGCGACCGCGACCACCTGACCCGGCTCGACGCGGCGATCGGCGACGCCGACCACGGCACCAACCTCGACCGCGGGCTGACGGAGGTCTGCAAGGCGCTCACCGAATGGCCGCCCGAATCGCCGGTGCAGGTGCTGACCTCGGCGGGCACGGCGCTGATCCGCCGCGTCGGCGGCGCTTCGGGGCCGCTGTACGGGTCGGTGTTCCGGCAGATGGGCAAGGCACTGCGGTCTCCGGTGACGCTGGCCGGGTTCTCGGCGGCGTTCGATGAGGGTGTCGTGGCGGTCGAGCGGCTGGGCAAGGCCGCGCCTGGTGACAAGACCATGGTGGACGCGCTGGCGCCGGCCTCGCGGGCCCTGGCGCTGGCCGTACGCGATGGGGTAGGGGTGCGCGAGGCGTTCGAGCAGGCGGCACGGGCGGCCGCGGAGGGCGCGAAAGCCACGATCCCGATGCAGGCGCGCAAGGGCCGTGCCAGCTACCTGGGTGAGCGGAGCATCGGGCACGAGGATCCGGGGGCGGCGTCGTCGGCGCTGTTCATGGCGGCCCTGGCGAACGTGGCGTCATGACCGGCCGCACAGAAGGCGCCAGGACCGGCGAGGCTGGAGGCACCAGGACCGGCGAGGCTGGAGGCACCAGGACCGGCGAGGCTGGAGGCACCACGACCGGTGACGCGAGAGGCGCCGCGACCGGCCACGCCGGAGACACCACGACCGGTGCCGCGGGAGGCGTCATGACCGGGCACAACGGAGGCGTGACCAGGCGGCCATGGGTGTGCGCCGCCGGTGGGGTGGCGTGATGGTGGGGCTGGTGCTGGTCTCGCACAGTGCCGGGCTGGCGGCGGAGGCCGTGGCGCTGGCCAAGGGGATCGCGGGTGCCGGGGTGCCTGTGGCGGCCGCCGGGGGCACGGAGGACGGCGGTCTCGGCACGAGCGTGGACCTCGTCGAGGAGGCGGTGCGCGGCGTCGACCAGGGCGACGGGGTGGTGCTCATCCCCGACCTGGGCAGCTCGGTGCTGACCGCCCGCCTGCTGGAGGAGGACGGGCGCATCGTGGTGGCGGACGTCCCGTTCGTGGAGGGCGCGATCGCGGCGGCGGTGGCGGCCGGGGCGGACGCACCACTCGCCGACGTGCTCGCCTCGGCCGAGGAGTCCCGCACCTTCCGCAAGCTCTGACCCGCACGCTCCGGCCCCCACCCCGTGCTCGTCCGGCAGGTGCCGGGACCGGCTCCGGCCCGGACCGTGCTCCTGCGGCAGGCGCCCGGACCGGCCTGCGTCCCTGACACCTGCCCGGCGGGGTGTCGCGTAAGAGACCCCGTGCGAAGGCGCATGGGGGTCAGTGGGTGGCGAAGGCATTCTCCAGCCACCAGGAGCCGTGGTCGCGGGTGATCTTGGCGTGTACCAGCAGCGGACGCTCCCGGGGACCTTTGAGCCAGGCGGCCACGCCCGCCAGGTCGGCCTGCTCGGTGACCGTGACCGCGTCGAGCCCGTGGCCCCTGGCGATAGCGGCGAAATCGGCGGGCGGGAAGGTGACCGTGCCGAGCGGGTGCCCGTGGGGGCCGAAGTGGTGGACCTCGGCGCCGTACGCCTCGTCGTCGTAGACCACGATCACCATGGGCAGGCCCAGCCGGACAGCGGTTTCGAGGTCGGCGAGGCCCATGAGGGCACCGCCGTCACCGAGCGCCGCCACCGGCAGCCGGTCGGGACGGGCCACGGCGGCGCCGATCGCGGTCGCGAGGCCCAGCCCGATCGACTGGAACGCCTGGGTGAAGCAGAACCCGAACTCGTCGGGGACATCCATCAACATCGAGGGGTATCCCATGAAATTTCCGGAATCGGGAGAGACGATCCGTTCGTGCGGCAGCAGGTCGTCCAGCCCGATAGTCAGCGTCCTCGGGTCGATCCGGCCGCCTGCGCTCTCGTCGGCGTACGGGACGTCCCGCCAGCGCCCCTCGGCCTGGATGCGCCGCCCGATCTCGGTCGAGCGGTAACCGCCGGCTTCGGCGACGCGGGCGGTCGCGGATCTCGCCACGGCGGCCACGTCGCCGACCACGCCGAGGTCGGTGGACGTGTACGCCGTGAAGACGTGCGGGTCGAGATCGACCTTCACCACCTTCGTCCCCGGCGAGATCAGGGCGCCGTGGCCGGTGGTCCACATGGTGAGCGCGCATCCCCATCCGACGACGAGGTCGGCTCCCCTGATCAGCTCGGTGGCGAGCGGGGTGGCGAAGCCGCCGCTCACGTCGAGGTCCCAGGGACTACCGCGGAACAGGCCCTTGGCCACCGCGGAGGTCGCCAGCAGCGCGCCCACCCGGCCGGCCAGCCCTTCCAGTTCGCCACGCGCGTGCCGGGCTCCGCGCCCCGCGATGAACACCGGCCGCCGGGCCGCCCCCAGCAGCCGCGCCAGCTCGTCGAACGCCTCGCCGCCCTCCGCTCGGTCCGCCGCCGCGGTGAGCGGCCGGACGGCGGGCTCGGCGTCCCCGGGTGAAGAGGGGTCGAAGGGGGCGGCCTGGACGGGGAGCGGCAGGTTCAGCAGGACCGTACGTCGCTCCTCCACGGCCACCCGGAAGGCCTCGGCGACCTGGGCCGCCGCGGCGCCCGCCGAGGTGACCCGCATCGGCACCGCCCCCACCGCCCTGGCCAGCGCGTCCTGGTCGACGTGGAAGTTGGAGTGCACGTCGGTGGCCTCCCCGGCGAGCACGATCAGCGGCGTGCGGCTCTTGGCCGCCTCGGCGACGCCGGTCATCGCGTTCGTCAGCCCCGGCCCCTGGTGCACCGACACCACCGGGACGCGCCCGCTCATGCGGGAGTAGGCGTCGGCCATGGTGGCGGCCCCGCCCTCGTGGCGGGCGGCGATGTAACGCACGCCGTGGGCCACGAGCGCGTTGGTGACGTGGAAGTTGCCGCTGCCGACCACCCCGAAGGCGGTCTCGACCCCGCGGGCGGCCAGGGCCCGGCCCACGGCCTCCGCGACGATCAACGTTCCACCAGGGCGAGCACGCGCACCGGGCTGCCGGAGCCGCCCACGATGGGCAGCGGCGGCGCGAGCACCACGGCGCCGGTCACGGGCAGGCGGTCGAGGTTGCGCAGCTGGGTGAGCCCGTATTTGCCGGCGCCGAGCAGGAAGGAGTGGCAGGGGAAGGGCGGGGTGAAGGAGTGGGCGGCGCCCGCGTCGGTGCCGACGGTCTCGACGCCGAGCCCGGCGATCGGCGTCTCGGCGGCCAGCCACTCGGCGCACTCCACGGAGATTCCGGGCGTGTGGGAGCCGTTCAGGAAGTCGTCCTGATCGCCGGAGCGGGTGTCCCAGCCGGTGCGGTAGAGCAGCCAGCCGCCGTCGGGCAGCGGGCCGTTGGCGCGCTCCCACTCCTTGACGTGGTCGATGCGCAGCAGGAAGTCGTGGTCTTTCGCCGCCTCGTCGGCGAAGTCGAGAACGACGGCGGGCGCGATCAGGTTGCGAGGGGGCACCTGGGAGACGTCCTCGCCGTCGCGCCCGGTGATCCAGTGGACGGGCGCGTCGAAGTGTGTCCCAGAGTGCTCGCCGGTGTGGATGTCATTCCAATACCAGGCGGGGCCGCGGTCGTCGTAGCGGCTGATCTCCTCGAGAGAGAACCGGATCGTGTTGCTGAACGGCTCGGGCAGTTGGAGGATCGGCGTGTCGGACGACAGGGGCGCGGTGAGGTCGACCACCTCGATCGCACCGCCGCGCACGCTGTCGACAAGGCTCTTCAACACCGACATGACTTCCTCCTTCGTGGGCTGTGCGCATCCTCCTACGCACGCCCTACCAGTGCAAACCTCTCACGTTCAGCCCTTGAGGCCGCTGAAGCTCATGGTGGCCACGAAGTGACGCTGCGCCAGCACGAAGGCGGCGACCAGCGGCAGCACGGCCACGACGTTGCCGGCCATGAGGGCCGACCACTCGGTGTGCCGGGCCCCGGAGAACGTGGCCAGGCCGAGCTGCAGCGTGTAGCTGTCCCCGGAGGAGATGGCGATGAGGGGCCACAGGAGGTCGTTCCAGGCCCCGAGCAGCGTGAACACGACGAGCGTGGCCAGCGCGGGACGCGCCAGCGGCAGCACCACCCGGAAGAACCCGCCGAGCCGGGAGCAGCCGTCGATGGTCGCCGCCTCCTCCAGTTCCTTGGGCAGCGACAGGAAGAACTGCCGCATGAGGAACACGCCGAACGCCGACGCCAGCCACGGGACGATGACCGCGCCGAGGGTGTCGATCAGCCCCATGTTCTTGAACAGCAGGAACGTGGGGATCATCAGCACCTGGGTGGGCACCATGATGGTCGCCATGAGAGCGCCGAAGGTGAGCCCCCGGCCGCGGAAGGCGATCCGGGCGAAGCCGTAGCCGGCCAGCGAGCAGAGCACCACGTGCCCGGCGACGGCCGCCACGGCCACGATCACCGTGTTGGCCAGCCAGAGCGGATAGTCGTCCTCGGTGAAGATGCGGGTGAACCCGGCCGTGGTGAAGTGCTCGGGCCAGAGTTTGGGCGGATAGGTGTTGATGTCGCTGTCCGGCATGAAGGCGGTCAGCACCATCCAGGCCAGCGGCGCCACGAACAGCAGCGCGGCCGGCATCAGGACCAGGTGGGCGAGGTGGCGCCGCTTCACCGTGCACTCCTCCACAGAACGGCGCCCGAGATCGCGAGCGTCACGAGGAAAAGGACGTAGGCGATGGCCGTGCCGTAGCCGGAGTGGAACAGCTGGAAGGCCTGCCGGTAGAGGTAGAACACGATCGTCGTGGTGGAGTCGAGCGGCTGGCCCTTCGTCGTGGTGTAGACGAGGTCGAACAGCTGCAGCGCGGTGATCGTCTGCCAGATCAGCAGGAAGACGGTCGCCGGGCGCAGCTGCGGCAGCACCACGTGGCGCAGCAGGTGCCGGCCCACGCCGCCGTCGACTTTGGCCGCCTCGACCAGCTCGCGCGGGATGTCCTGGAGCGCGGCGAGGTAGACCACGGCGGGCATCCCGACGCCGCCCCAGATCGAGATCAGGACGAGCGTGAGCATGGCCTGGTCCGGGTCCTGGAGGAACCCCATGGCGGGCAGGCCGATGGCCTTCAGCCCCGCGTTGACGATGCCGAAGTCGGGGTCGAACACGAAGTTCGCGAGGATGCCCGTGGCGGCGGCCGAGACGACGTAGGGGACGAAGAAGCAGGTGCGGTAGAAGCCGATGAGCGGGATCTTCAGGTTCAGCGCCAGCGCAAGCGCCAGCCCGAGCACCACCGAGCCGGGCACGAACAGCACCGTGCCGGCTTCGGTGGCGGCCGCGGTCAGCGCCTCCTGCGGGGGCGTGCCGCCGACGAGAGCCTCGCTGATCGCGTCGCCGACCTTCTCGGAGAACTCCGGGTACGCGGGCAGGTGCGGCCTGGCCTGCTTGGCGTTGTCGAGGTTCGCGGTGAACACGTCGATGTCGGGGATGTCCTTGATGAACTTCTCGTACGCCGGCAGCTCGGTCGTGGCCTTGCGGATCGGCAGGTTCCCCAGTCCGAGCGTCCACCGGGCGTCCTGCTCGGGCCGGGTGAGCCAGGTGAGGAAGTCGGTGGCGGCCTTGGCCCGGCGCGAGCCGTTGTCGAACACGACCCAGTTGTCCGGCCCGGCGATGGTCTCGTGGTTGCCGTTGTAGCCGGGCAGCACCTGGACGCCGTACTCGATCTTGTGGTCGATGATGTCGAGCAGCGCCCACGGACCGGCGATGATCATGCCGATCTTGCTGCTCTGGAACAGCGGCAGGAACTTCTCGCCGTTCTGGTCGAGATAGACGGGATCTATCCTGGCGGGCCATGGCGCTCCACAGGCCGAGCGCCTGCGCCGCCTGCGGGGTGTTGAACGCCGGCTTCCTGCCGTCGGGCGTCACGATGGCGCCGCCCCGCTGCCAGATCATCGGCCAGAACCGCCACACGGTGTCCTCGGTGCCGGTGACGGGGTACGCGGTGCCGTACACGCCGTCCTTGGTCAGCTTCTTGGCGGCGGCGCGGAAGTCCTCCCAGGTCCAGTCCTTGTCCGGGTACTCCAGCCCGGCCGCGTCGAAGAGCTTCTTGTTGTAGATGACGCCCAGGTTGTCGACCGCCGCGGGGACGCCGACGATCTTGCCGTTCACCTCGGACACGGCCCGCTCCGACGGCCAGAAGTCGTCCCAGCCGAACTCCGGCGCCTTCACGGTGGCGGTCAGGTCGTACACCTTGGGGTTCTTGGCCAGGTGCGGCATCCAGGTGCCGTACATGTACGCGATGTCGGGCGCCTTGCCGCCGGCCAGCACCGCCTGGACCTTCTGCAGCATGTCGTCCACGTTCGTGGTGCCGACCGCGGGAGTGATCTTCACGTCCGGGTGGGCCCTGTTGTAGTCGGCGGCCAACTCCTCGATGACCTTGGCCTGGGTCTCGACCTGGCCGTGCCACCAGGTGATCTCGACCGGCCCGCCGGCCTCGTCCGAGGAGGACGAGCCGCAGCCGGTCAGCAGCCCCGCGACGAGGAGCAGCGCCGCCGCGCCGTGAACCTTCATGACCGCCTCCTGAGCGATGCGGGGAGC
Organism: Nonomuraea diastatica; assembly: GCF_004349015.1. Taxonomy (NCBI): domain Bacteria; kingdom Bacillati; phylum Actinomycetota; class Actinomycetes; order Streptosporangiales; family Streptosporangiaceae; genus Nonomuraea; species Nonomuraea diastatica. The sequence goes on along the minus strand of NZ_SMKP01000027.1, from coordinate 18,288 downwards.
AGGTCGCCGTGCGCCTCGAGGAGCGCCTCGCACAGGGCGTCGATCCGCTCGACGGTGAGGGAGGCGGCCGTGTTGGGGTCGGCCATCATGGCGTGCCGCACGTGGTCGCGACGGCCCTCGGTGACGGCGCGCACGGTGAGCTCGTTGACGTTGACGTAGGCGCGGTTGAGCGCGGCGCACTGGGCGGGCAGGTCGCCGACCGCGAGAGGCCGTACGCCGAGCGCGTCGGCGACGCACGGCACCTCGACCACGCAGTCCGCCGGCAGGTTGCCGACCAGGCCCCCGTTCTGGACGTTGCCGTAGACGGTCCGGGTGGTTCCGGTGGCGATGCTGTGGATGATCTGCGGGGCGTATTCCATGGTCCCCTCCACGGTGATCGGCCGGCCCGCTCTGAGCGCGTCGCGGGTGGCCTCGTACTGGCGCACGTTCTCCTCGCTGATGCCGACGTAGGCGCAGACGGGGATGCGCAGGCGCTCGATCTCGGCCTCGTCGCGCAGGTACCAGGGCACGTACTCGGCCGAGTGCTCGCTGGTCTCGGTCGGGTAGTAGCCGAGCCTGCGGTACATGTCCACACGCACCCGGCGCAGCAGCCCGGGGTCGCGGGCGATGGCGTCGTCCAGCCGCGGGTAGAGGTCCTCGCCGCCGGACTCGAAGCGCAACATCCACGCCTGGTGGTTGACGCCCGCCGCGAGGTACGACACCTCCTCGTACGGCACCCCGACGAGCTCGGCCAGGCCGTGGGCCGTCCAGTAGATGGAGTGGCACAGCCCGACCACGTTGCGCACGGGGGTGGCGGCGGCCAGCTACCACACGTTCATGGCCATCGGGTTGGTGTAGTTGAGCAGCCACGCGCCGGGGCAGACCTCGGCCATGGCCTGCCCGATCCGGTCCAGCGCGGGGAAGGTGCGCAGGGCGCGGAAGACGCCGCCCACGCCGATGGTGTCGGCGATGGTCTGGCGCAGGCCGTGGCGGGCGGGCACCTCGAAGTCGACGCGGGTGGCGTCGATCATGCCGACCTGGATCATGTTGATCGCGAAGTCGGCGCCTTCGAGCGCCCGCCGCAGGTCGAGGTGGGCGGTGATCGTGACGGGGCGGTCGGCCGCGATGACGCGGGCGGCGGCCTCGGCGGTGTCGAGCCGCTCGGGGTGGAGTCGTGCAGCGCCACCTCGAACTTCCCCAGGTCGGGGAAGGCGACCAGGTCCGCCAGCAGGCCCTGGGTGAACTCGACGCTGCCTGCGCCGAGAAAGACGATCTTCATAGTTGTTTCCACGTGGGTTGGGCGGCGGTGCCTCCGGCCGCCTGGGTCGACAGCGAGCCGCAGGTCACGGCCACGCGAAGGCATTCGGGCAGGCTCATCCCGCGCAGCCGCGCGGCGAGGAACCCGGCGTTGAAACTGTCGCCCGCGCCGACGGTGTCGACCGGCTCCACGGGCACGGCGGGCGCGCGGACCAGCCGTCCCCGCTCCCATGCCAGCGCGCCGTCGCCGCCGTCCTTGACGACCACGGCGGGCCCGAGCGCGCCCAGCCGCGCCGCGGCGGCCTCCACGCTCTCCGGACCCGTCCCGGACGGCCGGGCGGCGATGGACAGGGCGATGTTGACGGCCTCGGCGGCGTTCGGCAGGAACACGTCCACCTCGCCGAGCACGTCGCCGACGCCGTCCCACGCGCCCGCCGGGTCGTCGTTGGTGTCCAGGGAGGTGGTGGCGCCGGCCCGCCGCTCTCCCGCCAGGAAGCCGGGCAGACCGGCCGCCAGCGCCGGTTGCAGGAAATAGGACGACACGTGCACGTGGCCGGCCAGGCCGCGCGGCACGTCGTCCACGGTCAGGTCGGGCAGGCAGCCGGGTGAGGTGACGCAGGCCCAGCCTGGCCGCCCCGCACGCGGTGATCGCGCCGGACCCGCCGAGGACCAGGTCGCCGCCGGAGACGAGCTGCTCGCGCTGGCCGTACGCCAGCCCGCGCCGCGCCCCTGAGAGCACCACGTCGGGGTTGGCGTCACCCACGACCAGCAGGTCGAAGTCACGCGCCACGGCAGGGTACGCGGTAGGCGCCGAGCTCGTACTTCTTCTTGAGCGAGTTGAAGTCCTGAGCGTTGGACCGGGGGCAGAAGGCGGAGGGCGCCAGGTCGTACTCGACCTGGAACACCGCCTTGCCCGCCTTGACGAACTGGTCGTAGCCGTAGTCTCCGCCGTTCTGGGCGGTGGTGCACTCGGTGTACTGCCAGCACTCCTCGTTCACCGCGAAGTCGAAGTACGGCAGGAGTCGCGGGATCTGCGCCACGTCGTTCTTCAGCGCGACGGACACCCCCCGCTTGTGCGCCTCGTTGGCGAACCAGGCGTTGTAGGCCAGCTGGTCGGCCGCCCTGAGCGGGAAGCCGCTGTCGTTGCTGTACCCGTCGACGTTGTCGGGCTCCACCGCGTCGAATCCGGCGGCCTTGCGCATGTCGAGTCTGGTTTTCATGATCTCGCCGAGCGTGCTGGTGTACGCGCGGACGTCCAGCCACCGCTCGCCCTCCCACTCCTCAAGGGGCGAGCCGAGCACCTCCTCAGGGAAGCGCCCCGCGTCGGGGCGCCAGTCCTCGAACGTGCCGGCGCTGATGTAGCAGACGAGGCCGCGGTCCGGCCTGCCGGCCTTGAGCGACGCGACGATCGTGCCGTCCTCGGCGGCGTCGAAACCGTCGATGTCGAACATCTGCACGTTCGGATAGGGCTTGACGGGGAGTGAGGAGAGCTGCCACTGCCAGCTCGTCTTCAGCGCGGGCCGCCAGCACCCGTCGCACGACCGGCGCGGGAAGTCCGGTCGCGACCGCGGTCGCGGCCTGAGCCTGAGCCTGAGCCTGGGCCGATGCGGCGGCGGGCACTGCGGCGGCCAGGGGGGCGGGCACAGTGGCGTTCAGGGGGGCGTTCAGGAGGGCGTTCAGGGGGCCGAACAGAGGGACGGACAGTGCGGCCACCAGGGCGGCTGCGAGTTTCAGGGCGGGACGACGCATGGACACTCCTCGCGAACGACACAGTTCGGGACAAGTGGCGATGCGCGCTGTTCCGCACTCTCCGCTGCGTGTCCGGGCCAGGGACACCGGAGTGGCGTGGCCCATACCATAGGACGTCACGCCAGCACGCTCAGGCATGCCTCCCTTCTCTTGCCCGCCAGAATTGCGCGTTTCTGCTCTGTTGTCCAGACTTTGACGCACAAAAGCGTCATACGCGAGTCCACTCCGCGCATCCGCCGGTCTGGAATGCCTCGTCCGTGGCCTCGATGGTGACCGTGGCGGCACCGGCCGGCATGCCGGTCGCGATCACATCGCCGTCCGCGCTCCTCATGCGGGCCCAGTAACACATGCTGAACCCGGCCGCCGGCCCCGACGTTCTGTAGGTGCCCGGCTGGACGTCCTTGCCCACGACGAGTGTCCGCAGCGACGCGGGATTGCCGACCGGCGCGGTGCTCGCCCCGCCGGTCTGCGCGGGCCCGGTCTGCGCGGGCCCGGTCTGCGCGGGCCCAGTTTGCGTAGGCCCAGTTTGCGTAGGCCCGGTTTGCGAGGGAACGGGCTGAGAAGGAACGGTTTGCGAGGGAGCCGTCTCGGACGGCACGGGTTGCGAGGGAACGGGCTGCGACGGGGCCGTCTGGGTGGGCGCCGTGGAATCGGGCGCGCTCGTCACTTCGGTCGTCACCGTGATTCTGGGCGGGGGCGCCTCCGTCGACGTGCTCGCGCCGAACCCCACGAACACCCCCAGCAGGAACCCGAGGAGGGCGGCGAGCCCCGACACGAGCAGGATGATCGTCGGACTGCTCGTCGCCCGGGGATACTCAGGTGGAGGAGGAGGCCCGTACATCACGGACCAAGCGTCCCATCACTGTCAACGATGCAGATAGTCGACGAGCGACGCCTTCTCCGTCTCCAGCTCCTCGATCGCGCTCTTGACCACGTCGCCGATGCTGACGATGCCCACGAGCCGGCCGCCGTCGATCACGGGCATGTGCCGGACCCGCTCGGTGGTCATGGTGCGCCGCAGCGACTCGACGTTCTCGCCGGGGCCGACCGTGTGGACCTCGGCGGTCATGATCGCGGACACGGGGTCGTCCAGCACCGCGGCGCCACGGTCGTGGAGGCGGCGTACGACGTCGCGCTCCGACACGATGCCCTCGATGACGGCCCCGTCGCTGGAGACCACGACGGCCCCGATGTTGTGCTCGGCGAGCTTGGCGAGCAGCTCCCGCACGGTCGCCGCCGGGGTCACGGTCGTGACCTCACTGCCCTTGCCGCGAAGGATCGTCCCGATGAGCATCTGCATCACCTCTGCCCCTCAGTGTTCCAACCCCTGCGTCAAGGCAAACTGCCCCTTGAGGAAGGAGTCAAGCGCTCACGTAGGCTGCCTGCCATATACCACGTCCGGCACGAAGATCCAGGGGACCGCCGCATGACCGAGCCGCTCAACATCGGAAGCCACGACCTGCCCGTCACCGACGAGCTGGCCGCGTTCATGCGGACTGGCTGGGCGCCGGCCCGGCGGGACGACGTGCGCGCGCGGCCGATCGCGCCGTGGGCGGCCAAGCGCCGCGCCGCGCTGGCCGCGCGCTTCCCCGGCGAGCGGCTCGTGATCCCGTCGGGCACGCTCAAGGTGCGCAGCAACGACAGCGACTACCGGTTCAGGCCGCACAGCGCGTACTCCTACCTGACGGGCGCGGGAGAGTCGGACGACGTGCTGGTGATCGAGCCGTCCGGCGAGGCGGTCCTGTACGTCAGGCCGCGCGCGCCGCGCGAGGAGGGCCAGGAGTTCTACCGCGACCGCCGCTACGGCGAGTTCTGGGCCGGTCCCAGGCCGGACCTGGCGGAGGCCGAGGAGCTCTACCAGCTGCGCTGCGCGCACATCCGTGACCTGGACCTGGAGGGCCGACCGGCCAGGGTGCTGCGCGGCGTGGACGCCGCAGTGGACGCCGCAGTGGTCCGCTCAGGGGACGCGCGGGCGGCGCGCGGCGACGCCGAGCTGGAGTCCTTCCTGTCGGAGATGCGGCTGGTCAAGGACGAGTGGGAGCTGGGCGAGCTGCGGCACGCCGTGGACGCGACGGCACGCGGTTTCGAGGACGTGGTCCGCGCGCTGCCGCAGGCGCTCGGGCACCCGCGCGGTGAGCGTTACCTGGAGGGCGTGTTCGCGCTGCGAGCGCGTCTGGAGGGCAACGCGACCGGCTACGACAGCATCGTGGCCGCCGGGTCGCACGCCTGCGTGCTGCACTGGATCCGCAACGACGGCCGGCTGTCGCCCGGCGACCTGCTGCTGATGGACGCGGGCGTCGAGGCCGACACGCTTTACACCGCCGACGTCACCCGTACGTTCCCGTTGTCGGGACGCTTCAGCCCGATCCAGCGGCAGGCGTACGAGCTGGTGTACGAAGCGCAGACGGCGGCCACCGCCACGCTCAGGCCGGGGGCCCGCTTCCGTGACTTCCACCTGGCGGCCATGCGCGTCATCTGCGACGGCCTGCGCGACTGGGGCCTGCTGAAGGGCTCCACCGACTCCCTTCTGGAGAGCGGCCTCTACCGGCGCTACACGCTGTGCAGCAGCGGCCACATGCTCGGCCTCGACGTGCACGACTGCGCGCGGGCGCGGGCGGAGGTCTATCTGGACGGCGTGCTGGAGGAGGGCCACGTGCTCACCGTGGAGCCCGGCCTGTACTTCCAGCCCGACGATCTGACGCTGCCCGAGGAGCTGCGCGGCCTCGGCATCCGCATCGAGGACGACCTGGTCGTCACCGCCCGCGGCGCCACCCTCCTGTCCGGCGGGCTCCCCCGTCACCCGGACGAGATCGAGTCCTGGATGGCCACCCTGGCGTAACGGGCCGATCACGTTTCGTGCGGAGCTGACAAGGTGTGAGCTGCGTCTCATACCTTTTCCTCAAATTACCGCCAGAGCATCGACTGCTGGACAACCCGTCAGTAGGGTGACTGATCCGTAGGCGGCGGAGGTGGTCAGCTGATGGCCTTGTCCGGGTTCGTCGGACGTAGGGCCGGGTCGGTGCTCGGCCAGGTCGGTGACCTGTTCGTCATCGTCCTGGAGGGGTTGCGCCGCAGCTGGGACGTGCGCCGCTGGTGGTGGGAGTTCGTCGACCAGTGCTGGTTCCTGGCCCGTGTCACCAGCGTGCCCGTGCTGCTCGTCTCCCTGCCGCTCGGCGCGACCGTGGCGCTCCAGGTGGGCGAGCTGGCCTGGCAGCTGGGCGCGGGCTCGGCCACCGGCAGCGCGGTCTTCGTCGGCCTCATCCGCGAGGTGGCGCCGCTGGCCAGCGCGCTGCTGATCGCCGGGGCCGGAGGCAGCGCGATGGCGTCCGACATCGGCGCGCGCAACATCCGCGACGAGCTGAGCGCGATGGAGGTCATGTCGGTCAACCCGATCCACCGGCTGGTCACTCCGCGCATGTGGGCCGCCAGCACGATCGCGGTGTGCCTGTGCCCGCTGGTCATCCTGGCGGGCGCGAGCGGCGGCTACTTCTTCAACGTGATCGTCCAGGGCGTCACGCCGGGCGCGTACTTCGACGGCGCGCTGTCGCTGGTCGTCGCCTCCGACCTGTACGTCACCCTGTTCAAGGCGTGGATCTTCGGGTTCATCGCGGCGGCGGTCGCCTGCTACAAGGGCATGACCTGCGCGACCAGCCCGGTCGGCGTGGGCCGGGCGGTCAACCAGTCGACCGTGGTGACGTTCATGCTGGTGTTCACGTTCAACTACGTGATCTCCGCCGTCTATTTCCTGGCCTACCCGCCGAGGTCGCTCTGATGGCCATGACGCGCACGGCAGGTCTCAGGCTCGCCTTACGTGGCCGGGACATCGCCGAGCGGTTCGCGACGCTGGCCGACTGGCCGCTGTTCGTGTGGAAGGTGCTCTTCTACTCCGTACGCGACGTGGTGCTGCGGCTGAAGTACGCCAAGGTCGTCGTCAGGCAGGTCAGCGACGTCGTGGTCGGCGTCGGGGCGACGGTCATCGGCGGCGGCATGATCTTCGTGGTGTTCACGATGGCGTTCGTCGTGGGCGCGACCGTCGGCCTGCAGGGCTACCAGGGGCTGCAGGCGATCGGCGCCGAGTCGTTCATGGGCCTGGTGGGCTCCTTCGCCAACGTCCGCGAGATCACCCCGATCATCGCGGCCACGGCGCTGGCGGCGCAGGTGGGCTCGTCGTTCACGGCGGAGCTGGGCGCGATGCGCATCTCGGAGGAGATCGACGCGCTGGAGGTGATGGGCATCAACGCCTTCACCTACCTCGTCTGCACCCGCGTGGTGGCGGCGCTGCTGGCGCTGATGCCGATCTATCTCATCGCGTTGTTCGCCAGCTTCTTCGCCACCCGGCTGATGTGCACGGCCCTGTTCGGGCTGGCGCCCGGCGTCTACGACTACTACTTCTACCTGTACCTGCCGGTCAGCGACATCGTGTTCAGCGTCGCCAAGGTGGGCGTGTTCGCCTTCGCCGTCATCGTGATCCACTGCTTCTACGGCTTCCACGCCACCGGAGGGCCGGTGGGCGTGGGCGTGGCGGCGGGGCGCGCCATCCGCCAGTCGATCGTCACGATCGTGCTGCTCAACCTGCTGCTGTCGTACCTGTTCTGGGGCGGCGGGGGCAACATACCGCTGACGGGGTGAGCCGGTGCACCGATCCGAACTCTCCCTCCCCGCCCGGGCCGGCGTCGCGCTCGCCGTCCTCGTGGTGCTCGCCGCGGCCACGCTGTACGTCGTGCGCACCGCCACCGAGATCAGCGGCACCAGGATCGACGCCGTGTTCGCCCGGGCCGGGCAGGGCCTGGACACCAACTCCCCCGTCAAGATCCGTGGCATCACGGTCGGCGACGTAACGGGCGTGGCGCTCGACGCCAAGGGCGACGCCGTGGTGACCATGCACGTCGAGCCCGGCGTCAAGGTGCCCGCGTCCACGGTCGCCTCCGTCGAGCCGACGTCGGTGTTCGGCCCCAAGTACGTCAACCTCAAGCCCGGATCAGGCGAGACCACCGGCCCCTACCTGAGCAGCGGCGCGGTCATCACCGACACCGAGGGCCCGCTCGACCTGTCGGACACGCTCGGCGCCGCCTACCGCGGCCTGGACGCCGTCGACCCTCGCGAGGTCACGGTCATCGTGCACACCCTGGCCAAGGGCCTCGACGGGAAGGGTCAGCACCTGCGCGAGCTGATCGGCGACGCCGGCGACCTCGTCGGCGTCGCGCACCGGCACCGGGACAGGGCCAGGCGGTTCCTGCGCGACGGCGCCCTGCTCGGCACCACGCTGTCGGACAAGGGCGACGAGATCGTCGGGATCTCGTCCGACGTCAACGTGATCACCCCCGATCTGCTGGAGCGGGCCGACAAGGTGCGCGCGCTGCTGGGGGAGGTCACCTCGGTCAGCGGCCAGACCGCGCACGGGTTGGCCAAGCACCGGCGCAACCTGCGGGCCGGCGTACATTCCGGCGAGCGAGTCGCCGCGCTCATCTACGCCCAGCTCGGGCTGGCCGGCGACGGCGTGCGCGGCCTGAACCGGCTGGTCGACCTGCTCAACGAGCTGATCGAGGCGCCGGGCCCCGGCGGCACCCGCCAGCTCCAGGTGGAGGCGTTCGTCGCGACCGACGTCTGCGAGCTGATCGTCGGCCTCTGCGGTCCCACCGACGGGAGGCGCTGATGGAGCGCACCCGCCGCTGGTGGACGTTCGCCAGGTTCGTGCTCTTCGTCGGCCTGGCCGTGGCGCTGATCGTGGTGATCAGCGTGCAGATCGCGCGGGTGAGCACGGGCGGCGGCTACCGGCTCGTCGCCATGTTCGACGACGTGTCAGGGCTGGTCGAAGGCGACCAGGTCAAGATCGCCGGCGCGCCCGTCGGCCAGGTGGACACCATCAGGGTGGTCGACGGCCGGGCAGAGGTGACCATGGAGGTGCAGGACGCGGTCAGAGTGCCCGCCGACACCGAGGCCGCCGTCCGCTGGCGCAACGCCATCGGCCAGCGGGTGATCTACCTGCTGCCCGGCACCGCGCCCGGCATGCTGCCGCCCGGGTCGCGCATCGCCCGCACCTCCTCCCTCGTGGACATCGGCGAGCTGGTCAGCGATCTCGGCCCGCTCACCCGGAGCCTCGACCCCGACCAGATCAACCAGCTGCTCACCGCGGCCGCCAAGTCGCTCAAGGGCAACGACAAGAACATTCCGAGGCTGCTCGACAACGTCAACGCCATCACCACCACGGTCAACGCGCGCAAGAAGACCATCGAGCAGCTCCTGCGGGACTACGCCACCGTCACCGGCGTGGTCGCCAGGCGCGACAGGCAGCTCGAGCAGCTCGTCGACAACCTCGTCACGCTGACGGAGGCGTTCGCCGACAACCGCGAGCTCATCGACGACGCGCTGGTGGAGCTGTCGGCGACCATGCGCACCTCCAACGAGGTGCTCGGCAAGAACGCCGACGAGCTCGGCGCCCTGGTCGACAACCTGTCCGGCCTGACCGGCGGCATCAGGAGGAACGTGGACACCATCGGCAGGACGGTCAGCACGTTCCCGCCGCTGTTCACCCGCGCCCACTCCACCGTCGACCGCGGCCACTACTTCATCACCGCGGTCCCGTGCGTGGCGCTGGGGCCCGCGCCCTGCCCGTACCCGATGAAGGCGCCGCCGCCGCTGCGCAACACCAGGGTGCAGAGCACCAAGGACCTCCAGAAGCTCCTGGTGGGCGATTGATGGCGCTCAAGTCCTTCCGCGACCGCAACAAGATCGCCGTCGGCCTGGTGTCGGTGGCCACGCTCGCCACGCTGCTCGTCGCGACCTTCCTGGTCGGCAACCTGGGGCTGCTGGAGAGCGGCTACCACATGTCCGGCATCTTCGTGGACTCCGGCGGCGTGCGCACCGGCAACGACGTACGGGTCGCGGGCGTGCGCGTCGGCAAGGTCACCGAGGTGCGCCCCGACTACACGCGAGGTCACGTGGTCGTCACCTGGAAGGTCGACAACGACGTACGCCTCGGCCGCAGCACCCGCGCCGACATCGCGCTGTCCAATCTGCTCGGCGGCCGCTACGTCAAGCTCACCGGGCCTGTCTCGCCGCCGTACCTCGACCAGCTGCCCGAGGCCCAGCGGCGCGTCCCCGTGACGCGAACCGGCGTGCCCACCCTGATCAACGACGCCATCAACGACGCGACCCGGCTCGTCGAGCGGCTCGACACCGACGCCGTGGACGATCTGCTCACCGAGCTCGGCAAGATCGACACCTTCAAGCGCGGCCGCGTCACCCGGCTGCTCGAGAACGTCGGCGACCTGTCGGAGACCATCAGCAAGAGCGAGCCGCAGCTGCGCCGGCTGCTCGACAACGGCACGAAGATCATGAAGGTCATCGAGAAGAAGGACGAGCAGCTCGCCCGGCTCGTCGACGCCATCGAGGTCATGCTGGCCGAGCTGCGCCACCGCCGCGCCGAGCTGCGCACGCTCCTCGGCGACGGCAGCGACCTGGTACGCAGCACGACACGCCTGATCGACCGGCACGAGAAAAGCCTCGTGCAGGTCCTCGACGACAACGCGGCCATCACGACGAAGCTCGGCGACAGCAACAAGCAGCTCAACTCACTGCTGGCGTGGGCGGGCCCGACGTTCTCCGGCCTGTCCACGATGGGCGGCCAGGGCCCGTGGCTCGAGGCCATCGCCACGGGCCTCGGCCCCATCGACCCGGAGGTGCTCGCCGCCATCGCCAAGGGCAGGAGGGCCGCCCGATGACCCGGCTGGTCACGGCGCTGCTGGCCTGGGCGTTGCTGGCGTCGGGCTGCTCCGTGCTGGGCGCGGAGCCGTACCGGCTGGTGGCGATCTTCAGCAAGGCCCCCTCCCTCTACGAGGAGGCGCGGGTGAAGGTGATGGGGCTGGACGCCGGGTACGTCGACGACATCCGCATCGAGGGCGACCGCGTACGCGTCTCGCTCCGCGTCGACCGCCAGGTGCCGCTCCCCGCGGACGTGAAGGCCGTGGTCGCGCCGCAGAACACGCTCGGCGAGCGCAACGTCGTGCTCTATCCCCCCTGGAAGCCCGGCGACCGGCGGATCCAGCCGGGGACGACGATCCCGCTGAAGCGGACCGAGCTGCCGGTGGAGATCGACGACGCGCTCGACGCGTTCACCAAGCTGACCGACGCGCTGGACGACGAGAAACTCGGCGACGTGGCCGGCGACCTGGCCGACGGGGTGAGGGGACGCGGCAGGACCATCGGCGACGCCGTCTCCGACACCTCCAAGCTCACCGGCGTCCTGGCCGAGCAGGACGAGCAGCTCGTCGCCCTGGCCAAGGGGTTGAACCGGCTGGCCGCCGGCCTCAACAAACGGGAACGCCAGGTGACGGGCGCGATCGACTCCTTCGCCGAGGCGAGCGCGATCCTGGCGGAGGAGCGACGCCGGCTGCGCGGGTTCGTCTCCAGCATGGCCGGTTTCGTGCGCCGCGGCGACGTGATCATCGAGCAGTACGCGCAACGGCTCCCGCAGGCCGCGAGCACCCTGGCCGAGCTCGTCCTGACGGTCAGGGCCAACAGCGCGTCCGCGGCGCAGGCGGTCAAGGGCGCGGCCGACTTCGCCGACGTGATCATCGAGTCGTGGGACAGGAAACAACACGTGCTGAAGATCCGCGTCGTGCTCAACGCCCTGACCAGGGCGTGGCTGACGCCGCTGTTCGACTCGCTGAACCTGGGCGACGTGCCGTGCCTGCCCGCCGGGCTGAGCAACTGCCCCTACCAGAGGAGGCCGCGATGAGGGCGGGCGCGCCGGCCGGGCTGCTCGTGCTGGCGCTCACGACGTCGTCGTGCTCACTGCAGACGCTCGGCGCGACCACCGGCGACCTGACGCTGCACGCCGTCTTCGACGACGTGCAGAGCCTCGTGGCGGGGCACAGCGTGCAGATCTCCGACGTACGGGTGGGGACCGTCACCGGCATCCGGCTGCAGGGCTACCGGGCCAGGGTGACCATGTCGATCAAGTCGGAGCACCGGCTGCCGGAGGGCAGCACGGCCACCGTCGCCAAGACGTCCGTGCTGGGCGAGAACTACGTGCTGCTCGCCCCGCCCAAGGGCAAGAACCTCTCCGCGGGGCCGTACCTGAAGAGCGGCGCCACCATCGCCGACACCTCGGTCGAGCCGGACATCGAGCAGGTCACCGCCAAGGCCGGACCGCTCATCGAGGCGCTCGGCGCGCAGGACGTGAACGCCATCCTGGACGCGGCCTCGACCGCGTTCGCCGGGCAGGGCGACGACGTCAACAAGCTGATCAAGCAGACGGCCGAGGTCACCGACGCCTACGCCGCCGCCCGCCGCGACCTGGGCACCAGCATCGACGCCCTGGCCGAGCTGGGCGACGACCTCGCCAAGGGCAGCACAGAGCTGGACCGGCTGCCGGGCACCCTCGCCTCGGCCACCACGCGCATCGCGCACGGGCGCAAGCACGTGAAGAAGGCCATCGTCGCGCTGACCAGACTGGCCAAGGAGGCCAACCTCACCGTCTACCCGCGGCACGCCGCGCGGCTGCGCACGCTGCTGCGGGAGCTGGCGGCCATCTCCTCGGCGATGCAGCGAGGCGGGGAGGACCTGAAGGCGCTGGTGGCCGAGCTGCGGAAGTTCATCGACGCCCCGCCGATCACGGTGAACGGGCAGGTGCTGATCTACCTGTGGCTCAAGGGTGTGCTGCTGCCCCAGCGGCGCGACGCCGACCGGCCGGCGCTGCCGAACAGGATCGAGGACTTCCGCCTGCTCCTGGAGCCGCCGCGATGAGCAAACGGATCTATCTGAACCTGGGGTTCTTCGTCGTGCTCGGCGTCGTCATGACGGTGTGGGCGTTCAGCACGATCATCCGGCTCGACGCGATCGAGCGGCCGTACCGGGTGTCGGCCGAGTTCGTCTCGTCGCCCGGTCTCGTCCGCGGGTTCGACGTGGCCTACCTGGGCGTCCGGGTCGGCAAGATCGGCGACGTGCGGCTGGCGCCCGGCAAGATCGTCGTCGGGCTCGACATCGACCGGGAGATCCGGCTGCCGAAGGGCGTCTCGGCCGAGGTGCGGCGCAGGTCCGCCATCGGGGAGCCGTACGTGGAGCTCTCGCCGCCCGCCACCGGAGCGGGCGGCCCGCCGCTCGCGGCCGGTGACACGATCACGCTGGCCAAGACGTCGGTGCCGCTCGACTACAAGAAGTTGTTCGAGGGCGTCGGCAAGCTGCTCAACGCGGTGCCCCCCGAGGACGCCAAGGCGATCACCCACGAGCTGGCCGTCGCCCTCGACGGCCGGGCGCCGGCGATCAGGCGCATCATCGACGACGCCCACACCCTGACCGGCACCCTCGCCGACAACACCGAGGTGCTCGACGAGCTGGCGGTGCAGCTCACCCGGCTCACCCACACGCTGGCCGGCAAGCGGGGCGAGCTCGCCTCCGGCATCACCGACCTCAGCACGGTGACGGCCACCCTGCGCGCCTCCCGCGCCGACCTGAACACCTTCCTCGACCGGGGGCCGGGCGTGTTCGCGCAGCTCGACGAGGCCGTCCGGCGGTCGAGGCCGGGGTTCTCGTGCCTGCTGACCGCGGCGGGCCTGCCGCACAAGCCGGTCTTCTCCCCCGAGACCGAACGCAACGTGCACCACCTCCTGAGCGTCATGCCAACCGCGTTGAGCCTGGCCGACGACATCAGCGACCGGCGCGGCGACACCGTGTACGGCAGGGCGTCGTTCATCTTCAGCGTCCCTGGCGGGCCGCAGCCCGCCGAGGAGTACGCGCGGGCGGCCGGGCCGCCCACCGTGCCGAAGCTGCGCGCCTGCCCGGACCGCGATCCCGTCTCCGACGCCTCCGAGGACGGCGCCCGCGCCGGCCGCGACCGGTCCGAGGGAGATCGCCAGGACACCGCCGGGCGATCCGACGGCTCGGCCCGGCGGGACAGCGGTGGCCGGCCGGACGGCACCGCACGACCGGACGGCACCGCACGGCCAGACAGCACCGCACCGCCGGGCTCCGGACGACCGGACGCCGGGGACACCATCAGGCCGGGCAGGAGCCCGCAGCCCGCACCATCGTCCAGTGACGTGGCCGCCACCGGCGCCGCGTCCCCTGACCCGCCGACCACCGCCCCCCTGATCGCCGCGATTTTCCTCGCCGTAGTGGCCTTTGGTGGCATGGTGGGCTGGATCGCCGCGGGTCGGGCCGCCCGCCGCCGTGAGGAGTCACGATGACCACCGAGCAGGACCTCTCCGCAGCCCCCCGCACCGACGAGGCCCGTCCGGAGACCCCACTCGCCGACACCCCGCCTCCGAGCACCACACCGGCCAAGGCCGCGCCACCCAAAGCCGCACCACCCGAGACCGTGACACCCGAGGCCGTGACTCCTGAGGCCGTGACTCCTGAGGCCGCACCACCCGAGGCCGTGACTCCGGTGGACGGCGAGCCCGCCCCGAGGGGCACCGCGGAAGCCGGAGACGGCGAACCTGAGGCTCAGGAGCAGGTGGAGGCGGATGACGGCGGGCGGCGGGACGTCGCCGTGGCCGGGCGCTTCTCCAGGGCTCGTGTGTTGTGGACGTTGGCGGCCATGGTGGTGGCCGCGATCGCCGCCACGGCCGTCCTGCAAGGCATCTCCGCCGCCCAGGCCCGCGACGCCCGCGCCGCGCTCGAGACCGAGCGGTCGCTGCGCCTGGAGGTGTCGGGAGCCGCGGGCGCGTTCAGCAAGGCCCTGCTCAGCTACGACTACCAGAACCTGCAGACCACCCGCTCCACCCTGGCCGCCCAGGCCACGGGCGACTTCCTGAGCACCTACGACGCGGCGTTCGGCGGCGCGATGGCGCAGGTCATCGTCAAGCTCAAGGCGACCTCGCAGGCCACGGTGCGCAAGGTCTACCTCGCCGACGTGGACGAGACCACCGCGCACGCCATCGTGGTCGTCGATCAGCAAGTGAACACCTCGGAAGCGATCCGCTCGGTCAAGGACTCGCACCTTAAGATCTCTCTTGTGAAGGAGAAGGGGACCTGGAAGATCCACGACGTGACCGTGCTCGGCGCGTCCTCGGAGGACCAGTACACCCTCGACGGCGACGAGAAGAAGAAGGACTGACGATCGGCCCCTTAGCGATGGGCGGCCGCCCCGACGAGGTGCGAGCCCCAGATGACTGGCTGACCGAGGTGGAACGCGAGCGGGCGGCGCGGTTCAGGTTCGAGGCCGACCGTGACTGCTTCGTCGCCGCGCACCTCCTCGTGCGCGTCTGCGCCGCCGCCGTGCTCGGCGTCGAACCGCACGAGCTGACACTGCTGCAGCACTGCCATCTGCACGGCCCCGGACACGGCAGACCCTCCATCGAGCAGGCCCCCGAGCTGGGGGTCAGCTTCAGCCACACCCGCGGTTACGTGTGCGCGGCCGCCGGGCCGGGCAAGGTCGGCGTGGACGCCGAGCACGTGCCGCCGGGCCCGCTGGACACGTTGCTGGCCGACCGGGTGCTCAACCCGCGCGAGCGCTCGCTGGTCACCGGCAACGACGAGCTGATCAGGCACTGGACGCGGAAGGAGGCGCTGATCAAGCGCGGCGAGCTGACCATGGACAAACTGCGCGCCTGCGACGACGACCTGTCGGGCCGGCATCTGCTGGAGTGGAGCGTCGGGCCGGACATCAGGGTGGCGGTCATCACGGACACCCCCGCGAGGAGGGTGCCTCTCCCCGAAGAGAATCGATCCCATGTTCTACCGCAAGTCCCTTGAGGAGCGCATTGCCGACCGCATGGCGCAGCGCAGGCCCCTCGAAGAGGGCAAGACCTTCGAGCACGGACCGGCCAAGTTCGTGTTCGTGTCGCTCATCGTCGCGGTCGTGCTGATGCACGTCGTCGGAGTCGCGATCGTCATGGCGTTCACCTGAGCGGCGCGCAACCTCAGCGGCGGGTCGGGGTCGGGTCGAGGAAGACGTGCTTGACCCCGGGGATCTGGGCTCGCAGCCGGCGGTCCACCTCCTCGCAGGCCCGCTCCACGCCCGCGGCGCTCCACTCGTCCCTGAAATCGATCTTCGCGGCGACCAGGATCTCCCCCGGGCCGATCATCATCGTCAGCAGCTCGACCACGTCCTCCACCTCCGGCTGCGCCAGCAGCACCGCGCGGATGCCGGTCTCGGTCCGCTGGGTCGCGGCCTGGCCGATGAGCAGCGACATGTTCGCCTGGATCAGGGTGAGCGCGACGACCAGCAGGAGCAGGCCGATCACGACCGACGCCGCGCCGTCCCATAGAGCCGAGCCGGTGAGCTGCGAGGCGACCAGCCCGGTGGCCGCGACCAGCAGTCCGCACAACGCGGCCGCGTCCTCGAACAACACGGCCTTCAACGCGGTGTCGGACGTCATGCGCGCCAGGCGTAGCATGCCGACCCGGTGCCGCGCGGCCTCGGCGCGCAACTGCGTGAGCCCCCGCGCGAACGAGATGCCCTCGAACACGAACGAGGCCGCCAGCACGATGTACGCCGGGGTGAGGTTCGCCAGGTCCTCGCCGTGACCGATCTCGTGCAGGCCGTTCGTGATGGAGAACCCGGCCCCGCCCACCAGGGTCGTGACCGCGGCCATCAGCGCCCAGACGAAGCCCGCCTTGCCGTGCCCGAACGGATGCCGCCGGTCGGCGGGCCTGCCCGCACGGCGCACCGCCACCAGCAACAGCAGCTCGGTCACCGTGTCGGCGGCCGAGTGCGCCGCCTCCGACAGCATGGCCGCCGAGCCGCCCACCAGGCCCGCGACGAGTTTCGCCAGGGCGATGGCGAGGTTGGCCGCGGCTGCCACGAGCACGGTCCGCAGGCTCTCCCCCTTCATGGTGTACGACTTTAGGTGCGCTAGATTGGGATCATGAGCGCGCCTCGCTGGCTTTCTCCCGCCGAGCAGCGTGCCTGGCGCACGCACCTGGCGCTGCACAAGCTGCTCATGCACCGGCTCGACCGCGAGCTCCAGGAGTTCTCGCTCTCGGTCAACGACTACGAGATCCTGGTCGACCTCTCCGAGAGCCCCGGCCGGCGCATGCGCATGAGCGACCTGGCCGACGCGACGATCCAGTCACGCAGCCGGCTGTCGCACCAGATCTCCCGCATGGAGGCCAAGGGCCTGGTCACGAGGGAAGACTGTCACGACGATCGCCGGGGCACGTTCGCGGTGCTGACCGACGAAGGGTGGGAGACGATCCAGCGGGTGGCGCCGTTCCACGTGGCCAGCGTGCGCGAGCACTTCGTCGACCGGCTCACCGACGATCAGCTCGAAACGATCGAGGCGGCTTACGCGCCGATCGTGGAGCAGCTGAAGAAGCTGCGCTGACACCCAACCGATATCGGCGAGGGTGCGCGCACCTCCGTACCGCTCGCTACGATCCGCTCATGCTCAGAAAGCTACTGATCGTGGCCGTGCTGGCGCTGGCGGCGGCGTGCTCGTCCGGCGGTGACGCCGGCGAGCTGCCCGCGGGGCCCGAGCTGATGACGAAGGCCTCCGAGGCCATGAAGGCCGTCAAGTCGGCCACCTTCTCGATCGCGACCGAGGGCGAGCCGAAGGTGCCGGTCAAGAAGGCCGACGGCAGGCTCACCGCCGCTGGAGACGCCGACGGCACGATCACGCTTGACGTGCTGGGCACCCTGCAGGAGGTCAGCTTCGCCCTGGTCGGGGAGACCGTGCACTTCAAGGGCCCGACGGGTGGCTTCCAGAAGATGACCCGGCAGCAGCTGGCGCAGTTCTACGACCCTTCGGTGATCCTCGAGCCGACCAAGGGCATCGCCCAGTTGCTCGCCTCGGCCACGGATCCGAAGGTGGAAGGTGTGGAAAACGGCGCCTACCGCGTCGCCACGACGTTCCCCGGGCAGGTCGTCGGCCAGATCGTCCCCGGCGTCACGCAGGGCGTCACCGGCAAGGTCTGGCTCGACCAGGCGTCCAGCCGGCTCACCAGGGCCAGCCTGCCGTTGCAGGGCGGCACGGTGACGGTGTCGTTCAGCGACTACGACGCGCCGGTCACGATCACCCCGCCCGCTGCGAAATGAGGCGCGCCCGCCGGGTCGTGCTCGGCGCGGGCGGCGCGGTGGTGCTGCTGGCCGCGCTCGACGCGTACGTCGTGGTGACGGTCCTGATCGACATCGCCGAGGACGTCGGCATCCCGCTGAACCACCTGGAGCGGGCCACGCCGATCGTGACGGGTTTCCTGCTGGGATACGTCGCCGCGATGCCGCTGCTCGGCCGGCTCTCCGACCGCTACGGCCGGCGGCCGCTCATCCACGCGTGCCTGGCGGCCTTCGCCCTCGGCTCAGTGCTGACGGCGCTGGCGACCGGGGAGATCATGGTGGTGACCGGGCGCGCCGTCCAGGGG
>NZ_SMKP01000276.1:0-10134 GCF_004349015.1 Nonomuraea diastatica | reverse complement strand
CCTGCTGGGGGGTGGGGGCGTCCGGCTTGGGCTGGCGCAGCATGAGAAGTGCGGCGGTGAAGGCGGCCACGAGCAGAGCTGCGGCGACGGCGAAGGCCACCTGGTAGCCGCCGGTCAGCGCGGTCGCTTGGTCCTGGCCCGCGCTCAGCAGCTGCTCGGTGCGGGTGGCGGCCAGGGTGGAAAGGACGGCGACGCCGAAGGCCATGCCGATTTGCTGGGTGGTGTTGAAGAGCCCGGAGGCCAGGCCGGCGTCGTCGGCCTTGGCGCCGGACATGCCGAGCGCGGTCAGGGAGGGGAGCACCAGGCCGCCGCCGGCGATGAGGAGCATGACCGGGAGCAGGTCGGTGAGGTAGTCGGCGCGCACCGGGATGCGGGCCAGCCAGCCCATCGCGCCGAGGAGTAGCACCAGGCCGGTCAGCAGGACCGCGCGCTCCCCGAAGCGGGTGCTGAGCCGGGCCGAGACGAACAGTGACACCCCGCCGATGGCCAGTGCCGCGGGCAGCATGGCCAGGCCCGTCTCGAGCGCGCCGTAGCCGAGGACCTTCTGCATGTAGAGCGCGACGAGGATCTGGAAGGCGAACATGGCCGACAGGGTGAGGATCTGCACCAGGTTGGCGCCCGACACGTTGCGGGAGCGGAGGATCCGCAGCGGCATCAGCGGCGCCTCGGCGGTGGCCTGGCGCCAGACGAATCCGGCCAGCAGAGCCAGCGACACCGCGCCAAGGCCGAGGGTGTGGGCGGCGAGCCAGCCGTACTGCTCGACCTTGACCACGGTGTAGATGCCCAGCATGAGCCCGCTGGTGACCAGCACGGCGCCCACGACGTCGGCGCCGCCTGCGAGTCCGGCGCTGCGGTCGCCCGGCAGCGCCCGGATCGCCAGGGCGATCGTGGCCAGTCCGATGGGCACGTTGATGAAGAAGATCCAGTGCCAGCTGAGCAGGTCGGTGAGGACGCCGCCCAGGACCTGGCCGATCGAGGCGCCGGCGGCGCCGGTGAAGCTGAAGACGCCGATCGCCTTGGCACGCTCCTTGGCCTCGGCGAACAAGGTCACCAGGATGCCCAGCATGACGGCGGAGGCCATCGCGCTGCCGACGCCCTGCAGGAACCGGGCGATGATCAGCATGCCCGGCCCGCTCGCCACGGCGGCCAGCACCGATGCCGCGGTGAAGACCGCGTTGCCGGCCAGGAACATCATCTTCCGGCCAATCAGGTCGCCCAGGCGGCCGGCCAGCAGCAGGAGGCCGCCAAAGGCGATGAGGTAGGCGTTGACGGTCCAGCTGAGGCCGGCGGGCGAGAAGCCCAGGTCTCGCTGGATGGCCGGCATCGCCACGGTCACGATGCTGCCGTCCAGGATCGTCATCAGCATCGCGGCGGACAGCACGGCGAGGGCCAGCCAGCGCGATCGAGGTGGGGTGGGTGACATGACGTTTCTCCTGCTCCTTAGGGGGACAGGAGAGACCATAACAGATAGTTTCGTTGCAGACTATCTGCTACTGATTTAGTTATGTCTTCTGTCGAGCCCGCCGTACGGCCTGCGGCGCCTCCGCGGGGGTCGCCAGGTGTCCCGTGACCAGGCGGTTCATCGCGCGGAGCAGTGCCTTGCGCTCGTCCTCCGGCAGGGCCCCCAGGGCGGCCTTGTGCACGCCGTCGACGATCTCCTGGCTCCTCTTGGCCACCTCCTCGCCCTTCTCGGTGACCGCGATGATCCGGGCCCGCCGGTCGGTGCTGGACGGGCGGCGCTCGGCCAGGCCCGCCTCCTCCAGGGCGTCGACCGTGACCACCATGGTGGTCTTGTCCATGTCGCCGATCTCGGCGAGCTGGATCTGCGTGCGCTCCTTTTCCAGGGCGTGGATCAGGACGCAGTGCATGCGCGCGGTCAGTTCGATCTCGGCCAGGGCGGCTGCCATCTGGGTTCTCAGGACGTGACTGGAATGGTCCAGCAGGTAGGACAGGTCTGGTTCGGCGCGGGCGGCGGCCATGGCAGTCATGTCCCCAGCCTAGCAACTAGTTTTGATTCGGATTATCTACTTCCTTTCCATCTCGCGGCAATGGTTATCTGGGGTTCTCAAGCGTTCTCGCTGGTCAGCCGCTTGGAGGTCATTCAGGCACGTAAGGCAAGTTAGGCTGGCGCAGCTGCCGCGCTGGTGCATCGTCGAGAGGTCACCAGCTGTCTGATGCGCGGGAGGCAGTCCGCCCAGTCAGACTCGGATGAGCGCTGCGGCCAGCTCGGCATTTCGCTGGGCGAACGCGGCCCATTCAGGCGGGGTCGCGGCGCTTGCCTGGGCGACGGCCGAGCGACTGCACTCGTGCTGGTCCCATCGATTCAGGCGCCCGCCGCGGATGCTGAACGTGACGGCGAGGCCGTCTGCCCATCCGCATATGTCTTGGTCGCCGCCGCCTTCGATGGTGACGCGCTGCATGCTCGTCACCCATTCGAGCGCTGCCAGCTCGTCGTGAATCCGGGCGGCCAGTTCGAAGTTGAGCGCCGCCGCCGCACGATCGCGACCCGCCGTCAGAACTTCACACGCCGCCCCGGTGTTCGTTCCGTCGAGCGCGGAGATGACGGCCGCGGCCAGTGGTTCTCTGAGCTGCGGGCCGATGCCACGCCTCGCCGCGATGTCGCGTTCGGCGCCGGTGAGCCGGTCACGCGTGTATGACAGCGCGCAGCAGGTCGGCGAATCCCTCGGGGCCGCCGCTGTTCGGGCGGGCAGGCGCGGCCGCCGGCGCTGCAGCGCGGGTAGAGCGCCTTCGGGGCCGGCCGGTGGATCTTCTCCACCACCAGGTCGTGATCCCAGCAGTCGCCGGAGTCGTAGCGGTAGGCCAGCCACTCGCCGGGGTCGGGCAGCAGGCTGGCCAGGGTCACGTCGTACTCGCTGCTGTGGTGGTCGCCGTACTCGACCCAGTCCTTGGCGAACATGTGCAGGTGGAAGTTTTGCCAGCCCATCGCGATCTGGATCACGTTGTGCAGGTCCCACAGGCGGGCGGCCGACGGCACCTGGATGCGCCGCCAGACCGGCGGCTGGACGTCCCGCAAGGCCACCTTGAGCTGGTGAACGGTGCCGGCCACGACGGCGGTCTCAGCTGCTGGCGGGGCGGTGGGCACGCCCGCGTCCCGGGTTCGGGCCTGTCGCTGGCCAGGGTGAGGTGGGGCCGATCGGCGTCGTGCTCGGTGTCGATGTCTGGTTCGGTTTCGGCGAGGACTGCTGTGATCTCCGTCGCGGGCAGGGCCTCGGGGCCATCGGCGTCGACGTCGGGCGCTTCGCTCTCGCCTTGGCCGGCGTGGTGCGGCGTGGCGTCCGGGTCCTGGTTGCGGGCGGCGCCACCCGGGACCGGCTGTGTGTCGTCTGTCAGGTCACGGTCGTGGGGCTCGCCGCGGGCGATCCGTTCGGCGCGCAGCTGCTCGCGTTCGGCGTCGGTGATCCCGGTGAGGTACTCCCACGTGCTGACCCGCTGGACCTTGCCGCGGGCCAGGTCGTACTGCAGCACGATCCGCGATGAGCGGCCCATCTCCTCTACCTTGACCACCCACGGATCTCTGGCTTCCCACGGAACGCCGGCCCAGGAGGCGTTCTCGGCGATCTCGACGGCCGCGCGGTGCGCGGGGCGCCGTGCTGGCGTGGGCCGTCGTGAGCCGCCAGGGCGGGTTCGTCATTGAGGGCGGCGGCGACGGAAGGTCGTTCCAGGTCGCGTGGGCCGACGACGCTGAGGCGTCCGCGCGGGAGCTCGCCCCGGTACTCCGACGACCTGCGCAAGGCCGGGTACGGGGTCTCTGTAAGACCGCTGTCAACCAAGTACACGCGATTGCGTTAGCCCAATTCAGGCATTCATTACCCGACAGGGATGATCAGCGGCATCGACGGCCTGGGTCCTGATCAGCGAGCGCAGCGGCGACAGCTTCGGTGCTGGGCTGAACGTAAACGCCCAAGGTACCCAGGTTCCGGTGGCCGGACAGGGCCATGAGCATGGAGGCTGACCAGCCGTCTTCGGAGTTGAGGGCGCGTTCCCGCCAGGTCGCTTCGATGGCCGCGCCGGAAATTGGCGTGAAGTGAACCTGCTGAGCGGCGAACACTGGGCGACAGTTGCCTTCGGAAGGACGCCATGACTGCACCACCTGACGCCAAGGATGTGCTGGAGGACGTCACTGTGGTCGAGCGGTCGCTGGACGATCCCGAGTTGTTCGCCCTCCTGTACGACCGGTACTTCACCGAGGTCTACCGGTATCTGGCCGCCCGGCTCGGCAGCGAGCAGGCCGAGGACCTGGTCGCGGACGCCTTCCTGCTCGCGTTCAACGGCAGGGGCGGCTTCGACCCGCGGCGGGGCACCATACGGTCGTGGTTATTCGGGATCGCCACGAACGTCGTGGCCCGGCACCGCCGCGGTGAGAGCCGCCGCCTGAACGCGCTGAGCAAGGTCGCGGCCGAGGAATCCACTGACGGGCACGAGGACGGGGTAACCTCGCGGCTCGCGGCGCAGGCCAGCCGGCCGGAGCTCGTACGAGGGCTGAAGGGGCTGGCGATGGGCGATCGCGACGTGGTGTTCCTGCTGGTGTTCGGTGGGCTGGGCTATGAGGAGATCGCCACGGCCCTGGACATACCGGTGGGGACCGTCGGGTCCCGGATCAACAGGGCGTGCAAGAAGCTGCGCAAGGCGCTGGGCGACGTCAACCCGATCGGGGAGTGGTGATGGACGAGCTGAAGCTGATCGAGACCGTGTTCGCGGAGCCCGAGCCCACGCGGGAGGCGGCCGCTCGCGGCGTGACCGCCTGCTCCGCCTGGCCCGCGAGGCACAGGCGTCTCGGCTGGGCCGTCCGCGCCGAAGGTGGTCGACCGGGCTGCCCATCCGGCGTGCCGGCCTGGTCAGCGCCATGGCGGTGATGCTCACTGGCGGCATCACCGTCATCCAGGCGGGTCTGGGCGGCTCTGATCCTGGTACCCCCGGCTATGTGCTCGCTGCCCCTCCGGCCGATGCCAAGGCGCTGCTCACCCTGGCCGCGCGGGCCGCCGCCGGCCGACCGGACACAGCGCCGGTACGCGGCCAGTACGTCCACACCAAGACGCTGGCCCAGCACAGCCTGTACACCAAGGACAAGTCGGGTCGCACGCTCTACACCAAGGTGCTGGTCAGCGAGGAGCGGTGGGAGGCCGCCGACGTGGGCAAGCCGTGGCTGAGCCGCAGGCAGAACCTGTCGGCCACGGGACCGGCGCCGCGCAAGTACTGGGACCGCGGCGTCGAGGACATCGTGTCCGAGCCGGGGGCCTGTCCCGGCAGGCCGGCGTATGCGCGGCTGGCTGCCTGGCCGACGGACCCCGCCCAGGTACGCGCGAAGATCGTGGCCGACACGGGCGAGGGACCGCTGCGCATCTGGCGCTCCCTGCAGGCACTGGTCCGCGAGTCCGTGATTCGGCCCAGCCTGGGCGCCGCGCTGTACCAGGTCGCCGCCGGGCTGGACGGCATCGTGCTCATCGACGACGCCGTGGACGCTGCGGGCCGCCCCGGTCTGGCCGTCGCCAT
This sequence comes from Nonomuraea diastatica, assembly GCF_004349015.1. Classification (NCBI taxonomy): domain Bacteria; kingdom Bacillati; phylum Actinomycetota; class Actinomycetes; order Streptosporangiales; family Streptosporangiaceae; genus Nonomuraea; species Nonomuraea diastatica. Next base: position 4,623 of record NZ_SMKP01000276.1, on the reverse strand, counting down.
GGACGAGGGCGATGGCACCCGGTCGGAGCTGATCTTCGATCGGACGACCTACCGCTATCTGGGCGAGCGCACGGTGAACACCAGGGACCGCGAGGTGGAAGCGCCCTCCGGCGGCGAGTACACCGAGAAGAAGGGCGCAACGAACGGCACCGCGGTGCTCGCCGTCGATCTCGCCCCCGGCTTGCCCGAGGTGTCGCCGAGGGCGTCCCGCATGAAGATCCCCTGCTGAGACTTTCCCCACCTGATCCGGCCTTTCCGGCCGTGAGTCCTGTTTCGCATGCCCGCAGATCGATGCGGCATGCCCTCAAGGAAGAAGGAGAACATCCATGTTCATCGCCAAGGCGGTCGCGGCCACCCTGCTCGCCGGCTCGTTCGGCGGTCTCGTCTCGCCGCCGTCCGGGGGACGCCGCCGCGTACGAGAAGCAGGCACGACTGGAGGCCGAGCGCGTCGCTTGCATGAAGGAGCGGGGCCTGGACTACGTGGCCTCCCCGGAGCCTCGGTACACGTGGCAGCCTGGGGAGAAGGAGCGGCTCGCCGGTGACGTGGAGGCGCTGCGGGCCTACCGGGCCAAGTACGGCTTCGGGGTCTGGTCCCCGAACGTCTATCCGAAGGACGAGGCCGTCAACCCCGCCCGGCACGACAATCCGAACAACAAGACGCTGATGTTGCTGTCGGCCGGCGAGCTGAAGAAGTGGCGCGCCGCCGACGAGTCCTGCTTCTCCCAGGCGGTCAAGCAGGTGCTGGGCAAGACCGTCACCTCCCAGGACGACTACCACGACCGGCTCGAAGCGGCGGTGCGGAAGTCGTTGAGCGTCCTCGACGGCCAAGGCCAACGCCGACGCGCGCAAGCCGGAACTCGTTCAACTCCGTGATCAGCTCGCCCAGCTCAAACGCCAGCTGAAGACGGCCGAAAGAGAGCACGCCCAGGCCAGACGAGACCTCGAAGAGGTGATCACTACTTATGCCAACCAGATTGAGGCGCTGGCATTGCGCAACGCCGAGCTTGAGCGGGAGAAGGGGGTTGAGCAGCATGCGAACGAAAAGTCGCGTTAGCAGGCGGGACTGAAGCAGCTTGGCGTGACATTCCGTTCCGGGAGTACAACTGGACGATGCGTTCTTGCAGACGCCCGGCAAGAACAATGCCGCGAGCCTCCGAGTGAGGCCGATCTTGTTCTCAGAAATGAGTGTTTGTGAGAAGTGCGGCTGAGAGTCGGAGGACACTGAGCGCTCACCCATCGACGAGACATTTGAGCTCGGGCGGTGGTGGGCTTTCAGGCGCAGACTTTGCACACCTGGTGGACCCGACTCACCGAGTGCTGGCCTGAGGATGTCGCGGCGCTGCTCACTCAGCGGCGGGCGGTGCGGATCGCCCTCATGCGCGTCTCCTGCGCAAACAGTGAGGAAACGCCCGCCCCCTTACAAAGAGGGTTTCGAACGGTCGCCGCCGAGGCCCTCAGGGTCTCGGCCGGTGCCTCCGGGATATTCCCTCGAGAAAAGGATCATCGATGATTCACCCTCTATCGGTCCGCGTGGCCGGTCTGGCCTGCGCCGTGCTGACGCTGAGCGTTGCCGCCGCGCCCGCCACCGCCGCCGCGTCAGGGCTGAGGCCCGAGCTGGGGGACGTTCAACAAGCGATGCGGTCCCTTGCCGGGACCGCCGGTGTCGTAGGGGCCATCGGGGAGGTGTACGTCGACGGGAAGCGCGCCGGCAAGGGCTCAGCCGGCTCGCGCCGGATCGACGGCAAGGGAGGTCGGATCCCCAGCGACTCCCGCTACCGGATCGGGTCGCAGACGAAGCGGCTGACGGCGGTCGTGGTGCTCCAGCTGGTCAAGGAGGGCAAGATCGACCTGGAGGACAAGCTGGCCGACCTCCTGCCAGAGGTGGCCGAACAGGACGCCGTGGCACGGGCCGGCGAGATCACCGTACGCCAGTTGCTGCGGCACACCTCGGGCATCCCAAACTGGTTCGACGGCAAGCTGGTCGATCTCTACGACTTCACGACCTACTACCCGCCGCTCGACCTGGTGAAGATGTCACGCGACCAGCCTCGCACCGGAGAGCCGGGAGAGAAGTACCACTACTCCAACACCAACTACACACTCCTCGGTTTGATCATCGAGAAGGTGGCGGGCAGATCGCTGGCCGCCGAGTTCGCCCGTCGGCTGTTCGAACCGCTCGGGATGAGCCGTTCGTACCTGCCGACCAGGCCGCCCCAGGGCATCAAGGGCCCGCACGGGCACGGGTACCACACCGACCCCCAGGGCAAGCTGCGCGACATGCACCGGCTCAACGCGAGCTACGGGAACGCCGCCGGAGGGGTGGTCTCCACAGCGCGCGACATCACCAGGTTCCACCGCGCCTTCGTCCAGGGCAAGCTGCTGCCTCCTGACCTGCAACGCGTGATCACCGACCCGCAGGAGGGGCAGCCCACCCAACCTCCCAGCGAACGCCTGTGCGGCGGCGACCCGGCGTTCGAGGTGCCGTCGGGCGGCACGGCGGGCTTCATCGCCACCACCTTCACCTCCTCGGACGGCCGGCTCCAGCTCGCCGTGTCCACCACGACGAGCGTCGGTTCACCACTCGCGATCAGCCAGGCCATCAATAAGGCGGCTGAAACAGTACTCTGCCCGGACAAGTGACCGGGCGATGACCGAACGGCCGGGGCGCGGGATCGTGCTCCGGGCCGCCCGCCCTCGACGAGCCGCCGTCTCAGCCCGTCGAGGGTCGGGCGCGTCGCAGACCGAGCGCGCCGCAGCCGGCTGATCGCGCTCAGCGGTTACGCGCGCCGGTCAGGCACGCCGGTCAGGGGGCACCCCACATACGCCCAGAACCGCTCGACCCGAGCAGGAAAGCGCGAACCCGGCTGGTCGACCAGAATTGGAACCCTCTGCCGACTCTTGCTCTGAGGGGGCCTATAACCGGTTGCGCGCCGGCCTGGGCATGCCACCAGAATTGGCGCATGACCGCGCCCGCCGACCTGGAGTTCCTGGCCACGCTGACGGCAGTGTGGGGTTTCCCCTCGGGCACAACGATCACCCGAGCCGAGCAGGGGACTAACAACCAGACGTTCATGCTCCGCCAGGGGAGCCTCCGATTCGTGCTCCGAGTTAACCAGACCCAGTCCGCCGCCCAGATCGGCGCCGAGCACCGGATCCTGCAGCGGCTACGGCATGCCGGACTTCCCTTCCAGGTACCTGAACCAGTCGCCGCGCCCAGCGGAGACACGGTGCTCGAGACCGCAGCCGGACCCGCCACCGTCTGCCGGTGGATCCCCGGCGTGCGGCCCGACCTCACGGGACAGACAGCACTCGAGCGCTTCGGCCGGGCGGCCGGGCTGCTCGGCGATGAGATGCTGGGAATGCCGCCAGAAGACGGGCTGGGGGACTGGCGCGTTAATCCTCTGGCGCACCCCGCCGTGCCGCACGTCGGCGCCCTTTGCCGTCAGCTGCGCGCCGCCGAGATCAGCGCGGAGCGGGTCGCCCGCCTCGACGCCGTGGCACACCGCGTTGGGCAGGAGTGGCCTGCGGGCGGCGGCGCGCTGCCGACCCAGGTCATTCACGGTGACCTGGCGGCCTCGAACGTGCTGGTCGACGAGGACACCGGGGAGGTGAGCGGGCTGCTTGACTTCGAGTTCGCCGGGGTCGGCTTCCTGGTCCAGGACATGATGGCGGCGCTGTTCTACAGCGGGGCCCTGGAGACGCGCGACTGGCAGACCCGCACGGCGGCCTTCCTCCGGGGATACGCCTCGGTCCGCCCTCTGGACGCCGCCGAGGCCGACGCGCTGCCCCGGCTGCTCCTCGCCCGGGCGGTCGGCAGCGCCCTGTCGCGGGCGGGCCGCTGGCTGAACGGGAAGGCACAACTCGGCGAGGTCGCCGACCGAATCCGCAAGCTGGAGGACACGACCCACTGGCTCGACGCCAACGGCGGAAAGCTCCGGTCACTCGCCGCCGCCGGCGGGCACGGGTGACTCGGAAGTACGCCTGCCGCAAGCCCCCGCCCTTCGAGCACCCAACGCTTGCAGGCGGCATCGTCGATGGTGCGCTGCTCGGCGTCGGGCAGGTCTGCGCAGGTGCGATGAGGGTGACCGGCCCCAGACCGGCCAGTGCGTCGCGCAGCGCCGGATCGGCGCGCATCAGGACGGCCCGGAGCTGGTTGATGGCCTGGCTGCGGGCCTTGATCGCCGAGTCCTTGGTGACTTTGATCATGCGGATCATGTCGACATGACCGTCACCGGTCTTGGCGATGGCGGTGGCATCCTGCGACAGCACCGCTCGTGCGGCGTTCTCGGCGTCGACGGCGTCGGTCCTGCCGCGCCGCCGCCGACGGGCTCGATCGGGCCGGTTGACCTCCAGGACCTGAAGATTGTGACGGCGCAGGTAGCGGTTGAGGGCGGTGCCGTGCGAGCTGGTGCCTTCCACGCCGGCCCGCCGCAGGTGGCCGTGTCCGCGCGCCCAGTCCAGCAGCGCCGCGTACCCGTCGGCGGTGGCGGGGAACGCCTGGGTGCCCAGGAGCACGCCCATGACGGTGATCACTGCTGCGACGTGCATCTCGGCGTGGGTGTCCACGCCGAGCACGATCTCCTCTTGCGCATCGGCGGTGGGGGTGGCGGTGTGGTCGTGGGC
>NZ_SMKP01000275.1:0-10159 GCF_004349015.1 Nonomuraea diastatica | reverse complement strand
CGTCAGATGTTTATACGAGACAGACCGCTCCCCGACGACCCCGCCCCCTGACCGCCGTTCCGGACCGGTTGGCGGTGCGCTCGCGTGTCCCGTCCCAGCGCCGACACCTCCGTGCCCCTGCTCCGTTCCGGATCGGCGTTCGGGTGGATCGGCTCTCTCCCGGGATGGTTTCCTGGTCGGCTGTCTGTTCCGTTCCGGATCGGCCTCAGGGCCTGTACGGGGCTGAGATCAGAGGGGATTCGCCTGTGCTGATGCCGGTGTTCCTGAGAGGCTGTCGCCATGGCGCGCGGAGAGCGCCGGCGGTTACGACCGCGGCGCAGACTATGCCTGAAGGCAGCCCGGCTGGGCCGCTCGCAGGGCTGACCAGCAAGGCGCGTCGGTCCGCCGACCGGCGATGCCTTCCGCACGAGCAGCGCACCACGGCCGAGCGGCGTATCAACCGGATCAAGGAGTGGCGCGGGCCGGCCTTCCGCTTCGACACGACTCCCGGCAGCCGTCCGGCCGGACTTCATCTCCGCCGAGCCATCTCGTGGATACAAAGCCGCCTGCGCATCTGCGGAGCATCTCGTGGGTTCGATGCCGCCTGCCCATGCGCGGAGCACCTCGTGGTCCGAACATTCCTGCCCATCCGCGGAGCCACCTGGTGGCCGAAGCCTCCTACCTGTCGAAAATCCACCTTCGGACAGGCTCTGGGGCCGACGCCGGCCGCTGTCGGGCCCGGCCGCCTGGGGCCGCCGTGCATGCGGCCGGCGTATCGCCGCCCGGTCACAGCGCGAGGACGTCGGCGAGCCGGCCGGGTGTCAGCCTGCGCGCCGGTCGCCGGCGATGATCGTGTCCAAGTTGGCGCGGGTCGCTTCCAGCTCGCCGATGGCCTCACCGATCCGGTCCCGGTGTTTGACCAGCTCGTCGCCCAGCTCCGGGCAGCTGGGCGTCAACAGGCCGTTGTCGTCGACCATGCACGGCAGCACGTCCACGATCTGCGCGGTGCTCAACCCGGCCGCGAGCAGGACCCGGATCCGCCGCACTGCCGACACGTGCGCGTCGTTGTAGACGCGGTAGCCGCTCGGCCGCCGTTCCGGGCGGAGCAAACCTTGTTCCTCGTAATACCGCAACGCGCGCTCGCTGACGCCTGTCCGCCGTGACAGTTCCCCGATCCGCATCCCGGCTCCCGGCTTGACTCTGACGTCAACGTGAAGGTTTAGCTTAACCGGTATGACAACTGTGACTGTCCTCGGACTCGGTCCGATGGGCCGGGCGCTGGCGACCGCGTTCGCCGCCGCCGGCCATCCCACCACCGTGTGGAATCGCACGCCAGGCAGAGGAAACGACCTCGACGCCACCGTTGCCGGCGCCGCTGCCGAGGCGATCGCCGCCAGCCCTCTCGTCATCGTGTGCGTGCTGAACTATCAGGCTGTGCGATCGGTTCTTGACCCCGGAGCGCTGAAGGGCCGCACCCTGGCCAACCTCACCGGTGGCTCGCCACAGCAGGCCCGCGAGATGGCCGCGTGGGCAGGGGAGCACGGCATCCACTACATCGACGGCGTGATACTGAACGGGGTCATCGGCGGCCCGGAGGCGGCGCTGCTGTACAGCGGGCCGGAGGACGTCTACCAGGCACACCAGGCCACGTTGGCCGCACTCGGCGAGAACGGGACGTACCTCGGCGAGGATCCCGGCCGAGCGAACGGGTTCAACGTGTCCCTGCTGGACCTGTTCTGGACGTCGATGTTCGGGGTGGTGCACGCGTTCCGGTTGGCCGCCGCGGAGCACATCACCCCGGCCGATCTCGGCGAGCACGCGAAGGTGATGGCTGCTCTGCTCCCCGAGCTGATCGACGTGGTCTCCGAGCACATCGCCGCGGACCACTTCCCCGGTGACGCCTCCACGATCGTCTCGGCGGCGGCGATCCTCGACGACGTCATCGACACCATCCGGGCGAACGGCCTGGACGACAGCGTGCTCAGCGCTGGGCGGGCCGCCGTTCAACGGGCGATCGACGCCGGGCACGGGTCAGCCGGATTCTCCCGCCTTGCCGTGCTCTCCTAGGTGCCCGCCCGCGCGGAGCCGGTCGGAGGCCGACGGAGGGAGCGGCGGAAGCCCGGGTCAGGAGCCCCTAAGCTAGAGAGCATGCCGGAGTACATCTACACGCTGCAGCGCGTGCGCAAGGCGCACGGCGACAAGGTCGTCCTTGACGACGTCACCCTGTCGTTCCTGCCCGGAGCCAAGATCGGTGTCCTGGGGCCGAACGGCACCGGGAAGTCGACGCTGCTCCGGATGATGGCCGGCCTGGAGCAGCCGTCCAACGGCGAGGCGAAGCTCATGCCCGGCTTCTCGGTGGGCATGCTCCAGCAGGAGCCCCCGCTCAACGAGGAGAAGACCGTCCTCGGCAACGTGCAGGAGGGCGTCGCGGAGACGATGGCGATGCTCCAGCGCTACAACGAGATCGCCGAGCAGATGGCCACCGACTACAGCGACGAGCTGCTGGAGGAGATGGGCAAGCTTCAGGACCAACTGGAGCACCGCAACGCCTGGGATCTCGACAGCCAGCTCGAGCAGGCGATGGACGCCCTGCGCTGCCCGCCGCCCGACGCCGACGTGACAAAGTTGTCCGGTGGTGAGCGCCGCCGGGTCGCGCTGTGCAAGCTGCTGCTCGAAGCGCCCGACCTGCTGCTGCTCGACGAGCCCACCAACCACCTCGACGCCGAGAGCGTGCAGTGGCTGGAGCAGCACCTGGAGAAATACGCGGGCACCGTGCTGTCCGTCACCCACGACCGCTATTTCCTCGACAACGTCGCCGGCTGGATCCTCGAGCTCGACCGTGGCCGTCCCTTCATCTACGAGGGCAACTACTCCACCTACCTGGAGGCCAAGGCCCAGCGGCTCAAGGTCGAGGGGCAGAAGGACATCAAGCGGAAGAAGCGCCTGGAAGGCGAGCTGGAGTGGGTGCGCTCCAACCCGAAGGCCCGCCAGACCAAGAGCAAGGCCCGCCTCCAGCGCTACGAAGAGATGGCGGCCGAGGCCGACAAGCACCGCAAGCTCGACTTCGACGAGATCCAGATCCCGCCGGGTCCGCGCCTGGGCACCACGGTGATCAAGGCCGACGACCTCACCAAGGGGTTCGGCGACCGGCTGCTGATGGAGAAGCTGACCTTCGACCTGCCCCGCAACGGCATCGTCGGCGTCATCGGCCCCAACGGCGTCGGCAAGACCACGCTGTTCCGCATGATCACGGGCTCGGAGACCCCTGACAGCGGCTCCATCGTGGTCGGCGACACCGTCAAGATCTCCTACGCCGACCAGACGCGCGGTGGCATCGACCCCAACAAGAACGTGTGGGAGGTCGTCTCCGACGGGCTCGACCACATCAAGGTCGGCAACGTGGAGATGCCGTCGAGGGCCTACATCGCGGCCTTCGGCTTCAAGGGGCCCGACCAGCAGAAGAAGGCGGGGGTGCTGTCGGGCGGCGAGCGCAACCGGCTCAACCTGGCGCTCACCCTCAAGCAGGGCGGCAACGTGCTGCTGCTCGACGAGCCCACCAACGACCTCGACACGGAGACGTTGTCGTCGCTGGAGAACGCGCTGCTCGACTTCCCGGGCTGCGCGGTGATCACCTCGCACGACAGGTGGTTCCTCGACCGCATCGCCACCCACATCCTGGCGTGGGAGGAGGGCTCGAACTGGTTCTGGTTCGAGGGCAACTTCGCCGACTACGAGAAGAACAAGATCGAGCGACTGGGCGCCGACGCGGCCCGTCCCCACCGGGTCACCTACCGGAAGCTGCACCGCGAGTAATCCGCCCGTGGACCGGTTCGGTCCGTAGACAGGATCGGTCCGTGGAAGAGCGTCATCATTTACGGCACAGCCAAGGTCACGCCACCCGCCGACCGTGGCTGGTGGCCTCCAGGGTGACGCCCGCTGACCCGCACGCCGGGCCCGCCGTTACGGCGGGCCCGTCGGCCGTCTGGGTGGTGACACGGCATCGGCCCAGGTGCGCCCCTGACATGTGCCGCCCGTGCTCGGCCCAGGGCAGGGGGCTCGCGTTCCCTGTGTCCTCCGTGCCCTGCGCGTCCTGTGTCCTCCGGGCTCTCGACGGCATTCTCCAAGTCCTCGGTATCCTCCGAATCCTCCAAGTCCTCGGCATTCTCCGGGTCCTCCAAGTCCTGCGCGTCCTCGGCCGTCCATAGCGCGTACGCCATTCCGGGCGAGCCGCCGACCACCACCAGAGGGCCGGTGGACACGTCTTCCTGGCCGGGTGAGACGGCGAGGTGGGCGGTGGCCAGGACGGCCGTGATCGTGTCGCCGCCCCGCATGCGTTCTGGAAGTCGGCGCCAGAGATCCCTGCCGGTGATGGCGCTCCCCGGAGGCCCGCCCGTCGCCGGCCGTGGGAACCTCGAACGCTAGAATCACATTCTAGGATCGCCCCCCGCCAAAGGAGCTGCGCGTTGGATCTCGAACTTGACGGCCTCGACGTTTCCTTCGACCACACCGCCGTGGCCGCTCCCCGGATCAGGGACCTGCTGCCGATCTACCGCGATCTGCTGGGCGGCCGGCATCTGGGCGGCGGTGGCGACCACCGGATCGCCGGCTACCGCACGCTGCAGCTCACGTATGCGAACGGCGGCAAGGTCGAGCTCATGGAGCCCCTGACCGGCTCGACGTTCTTCGACAGCTTCTTCGAGCTCACCAGGGGCAGGGGTGGCGTTCACCATCTGAACTTCCATGTCCGCGACCTGGACGAGGCGGTCTCGAGGCTGACCGCCCGCGGCTACCGGCTGCACGGCCTCAACGCGGTCGACCCGCGCTGGCGCGAGGTGTTCCTGCACCCGAAGGAGGCGCATGGTGTGCTGATCCAGCTCGCCCAGCCAGGGCCGCGCCTTCCTGACGAGAACCGTTCGGCGCTGGAGGAGGTGCTGTCGGGTCATGGCAGGAACGGCGACGGTGTCCCGAGCCCTTGAAGGGCCGCACGCGCTGGATCTAGAGTGAGATTCTAGAACTAGATGGGGGAGGCCGATGAAGCCGGTACCTAAGCCCACGCCCGAGACCCAGCCGTTCTGGGACGGCACGGCCGCGGGCGAGCTCAGGATCCAGCGTTGCCAGACGTGCGCGCGGCACTACTTCTATCCGCGGCCGAGCTGCCCTCACTGCGGCGGCGACCAGGTCGAATGGGTCCGCGCCAGCGGCCGCGCGACCCTCTACTCGTACGTGATCAACCATCGGCCCGCCCTTGGCTTCGAGGACGATGCCCCCTACGCGATCGCGGTGGTCGAGCTGGAGGAGGGCGTGCGCATGATGAGCAACATCGTGGGCGTTCCCACCACCCCCGAGAACCTGCCGCTCGACATGAAGTTGCGGGTCGTGTTCGAGCAGCGGGGAGACGTGCACGTGCCCCTCTTCGAGCCCGCCGGAGGCCGGGGATGACCGTCGTGATCGCGGGCGCCGCCGAGACCGATGCGCTGGGCCGCCTTCCCGGCCACTCGACCATGCAGCTCCACTTGGAGGCCGCAAGGAACGTGCTGGCTGACGCGGGCATGACAAAGGACGACATAGACGGCATCGCCACGGTCGGAACCCCGGGTCCTATCCAGATCGCCCACGCTCTGGGCATCACCCCCGCCTGGCTGGACGGCACGGGCGTGGGCGGCTCGTCGTTCCTCTTCCACGTACGCCACGCCGCCGCCGCGATCCGCGCCGGCCTGTGCCGGACGGTGCTGATCACCCACGGCGAGTCCGGCAGGTCGCGGGTGGGAGCGGGCCGTTACGGCATGGGCCCCGACTCGTTGCTCGGCCAGTTCGAGCTGCCGTACGGGGTGGTGGGCCCGCCCACGTCGTTCACGATCACGGCCCTGCGCTACATGAAGGAGACCGGTCTGACGCACGAGCAGCTGGCGGAGGTCGCCGTGGCCCAGCGCCGGTGGGCCCATCTCAACCCGCGCGCCCTCTACCGCGACCTGATCACGGTGGACGACGTGCTCGCGTCGAGGATGGTGGCGTACCCCTTCCACCTCCTGGAGTGCTGCCTGGTGACCGACGGCGGCGGCGCCCTGATCGTCACGTCGGAGGAGCTGTCCCGCAGGCCGCCGGTCTACCTGCTGGGTTCGGGGGAGTCGGCGGAGTCCCCGATCATCTCGCAGATGGAGGACTTCACCACGTCGAAGGCGTTCCGGCTCTCGGGCGAGGCGGCCTTCGCCGAGGCCAAGATCGGCCATGACGACGTGGACCACCTCATGGTGTACGACGCTTTCGCCCACGTGCCGATCTACGGTCTGGAAGACCTGGGGTTCGTCGGCAGGGGAGAGGCCGGCGCCTTCATCGCCGAGGGCCACACGTCACCGGGCGGCCGCCTCCCCCTGAACACGAACGGCGGCGGCCTGTCCTACACGCACACGGGGATGTACGGCATGTTCGCCATCCAGGAGTCGGTGCGGCAGTTGCGTGGTGAGGCGGCGGCCCAGGTGCCGGGGGCGGAGGTCGGCGTGGTGCTGGGGAACGGCGGCATGTTCGCCTCGGCCGCCACCCTGGTCCTCGCCAACCGCCTCCCCTGACCGTACCTTGGTCGTCGCCGAGCGTTCCGGCCTCCCTGGCCCCGCTCTGGTCGTCGCCGACCGTCTCCCCTGGCCCTGCTCTGGTCGTCGCCGACCACCTCCTCTGCCCTCAACCCGGGGTCGCCGACTGGGGTCCCCCGACCCTCGCCTCTCATCCCCGCCCCTTTCAGGGCCGGGGATGTGAGGCGGTGTCACGGCGACCTCCGACCCTGGCGCGGCCCGCGACGGGAGATCATCCGGTCGGCAAGGACGGCCGGCACGATGGCCGCCGCCAGGCCGGCGCCGATCCACGTGACGGAGGTGATGCCCGCGCCGGCATTGAGGGCCGCCCCGGCGAGCGCCGGGACGACACTGATGCCGAGCTGGAACGCGGAGACGGTGGTGGCCCCGGCAAGCGTCGGCGCGTCTGACGCGATGGCGAACACCCGCGCATAGATGGCCGGGTTGAGCACGAATCCGGCGACCCCGAGCAGCAGGACGAGGGGGATGACGGCCGGCGCGTGCCGCGCGAGGACCGCGAGCAGGACGGAGCCGGTCAGGATCCCGATCGCCCCGATGAGCAGTGCGCGAGTGGGCCACCGATCGGCGATCCGGCCTCCGATGGACAGACCGATGAAGGCGCCAACGCCGAAGAGCGCGAGCACCGCGGGGACCCAGACGCCGGGAAGGCCGGTGACCTCGGTCAGGAACGCCGCGAGGTAGTTGAACGAGATCATGTAGGCGGCCGTGCTCAGGACGGTGACGGCGTAGGCCACCCACAACTGCGGTTGCCGCATGGTGCGGAGCTCGCGTTTGACGCTGGGCTCCTTGGCCGCGGTCGTCGCGGGCAACGTCAGGAGGGTCAGCACGGCCCCGGCCGCGGTGAGGGCCACCACGCCCCAGAATCCGCCCCGCCAACCCGTGAAGTAGCTGAGCGCCGCGCCCGCCGGGCCACCAGCGATCATCGCGAGGCTGAGCCCGCTGACGACGACCCCCGAGGCACGTGCGGTGCGGTCCGGCGTGACGAGGCTGATCGCGGTGACGGCCGCGACCGCCCAGAACCCCGCGTAGGCGAGGCCGCAGAGGAAGCGGGTGGCCAGCAGCACCGGGTAACTGTCGGTGAGCAGGCCGATCGCCACGGAGCCGGCGAAGACAGCCTGGGTGCCCACCAGCGTGGCCCGTCGCGGCCAGCGCAGCGTCATGACGGCCAGGGGAGGACCGCCGACGACGACGCCCACGGCGAACGCCGAGATCAGCGCGCCGGCCGACGACAGCGTGATGCGGAGGTCGTCGGCGACCGCCGGCAGGACCCCCGCGATCAGGAACTCCGCGCTGCCCATCGCGAAGAGGCTGAACGCGAGCAGGTAGACACCGAGCGGCAGCCTCCCTCGCGTGACCACCCCACGCCGCTGTGCCGTGTCCGCGCTCATCGAGCGTCACCTTCCCGCAGGGCCGAGACCGGCTGCTGCTCAAGGATGTGCTGGGGCGCCGCGCCGACCCGGGAACCCGAGGGCCGGCCTCCGGCGTGGACGACGAAGGCGGGCACGGCCGTGACGCCGTGCCGGGCCGCCCACTCCGGCTGCTCATCCAGATCGATCTTCACGACGTCCAGATCGGCGGCCTGCTCGCCGGCCGGTCGTTCCACGACGGGGGTGACCCTCCGGCAGGGATGAGACCGGAACCGGATCAGAACGGGGCGCTCCGATCGGAGGACACGTTCGGCGAACGTCACGTTGTCCACCGGGCGCTGGGCGGGTGCGGGCATGTGCGGAACTCCTAGTCCGGTGGCTATCGGGTGGTGGCGGCCTGGGCGCGGCGCTGTTCGAGGGCGCGGTCGACGTCCTCGTCCAGCAGGTCGGTGTTGATGGCGAAGGCGGCGGCGGCCCCCATGCCGGCGGCGGTGATGACCTGGGCGCGCGGGTCGACGACGTTGCCCGCCGCCCAGACACCGGCGACGCCGGTCCGGCCGGAACGGTCGGTGGAGACCAGGCCGGAGCCGTCCTTGCCGCAGCCCAGCCGGGTGAGCAGGTCGTCGTGCGGGACCATGCGGGGGAAGAGGAAGGCGGCGACGCGGGGGACGGCGCGGCCGTCGGTGAGCTCGATTCCGCGCAGCCGGTCACCCTCGACGACGAGACGTTCGATCCCGCCCTCGACGATGCGCAGGCCGCGCGCCGCCAACCGGTCCCGGTCCTCTGCCGTCAGGTCCAGCGTGTGGGGGAAGAAGACGACGTCGTCGCTCCACTGGCGCAGGAGCAGGGCCTGGTGAACGGCGGCCGGGTGGGTGCCGAGGACGGCCAGGGGCTGATCCCGTACCTCGTAGGCGTGGCAGTACGGGCAGTGCAGCACGTCCTTTCCCCACCGTTCGCGCACGCCGGGGATGTTCGGCAACTCGTCGCGCAGTCCGGTCGCGACCAGGACGCGGCGGGCGTCGAGCACCTGCCCGCCCACCATGCTGACGGAGTAGCCGTGATCGATCCTTCCCACCCGGCCCCGGACGAGCCGGACGCCGTACCGGGTGATCTCGGCGCGGCCGAGTTCGAGCAGGGTCGCGGGCGGCAGGCCGTCACGGGACAGGAATCCGTGCAGGTGCGCGGCGGGCGCGTTGCGCGGCTCACCGGCGTCGACGACCACCACCCTGCGGCGGGCCCGCCCGAGGATCAGGGCGGCGTTCAGGCCGGCCGCTCCGGCTCCGACCACCACCACGTCGTGGACCGCCCGGTCGGCGGTGCGCTGTGTGTCATTCGTGATCATGAGGATCACCTCCGCGCCCGATGATGCGTTCCCCGGTGTCGAACCGACAACTAGTGTTGCCATTTCTGGGACGGAGGCGGTGGAATGAGGGCATGGACGGACCATCTTCGATCACTGCCACGCTGGCCCAGGTCGGCTCCCGCCTCAGACGTGTCCGCACCCGGCGCGGCGTGACGCTGTCGGCGCTGGCCGAGGCCACCGGCATCTCCAAGAGCACCCTGTCGAGGCTGGAGGCGGGTCAGCGCCGCCCGAGCCTGGAACTGCTGCTCCCGATCGCGCAAGCCCATCAGGTGCCGCTGGACGAGCTCGTCGGCGCGCCGGAGGTGGGTGACCCGAGGATCCGCTGCAAGCCCCGCGTCCGCAACGGCCGCACGGTGATCCCCCTGACCACCCAGCCCGGGCCCCTCCAGGCATGGAAGTCGATCATCCCGGCCGAGCAGAACCGGCCCGACCCGTGCACACATGAGGGCTACGAGTGGATGTACGTCCTGTCCGGGCGCGTACGGCTCATCGTGGCCGGTCACGATCTGGTCATGGGGCCGGGTGAGGCCGCGGAGTTCGACACCCGCCTGCCGCACTGGTTCGGCCCCGCGGGCGAGTCTCCCGTGGAGGTCCTCAACCTGTTCGGCCGCCAGGGGGAACGTATGCACATGAGGGCCAGGCCACGCGCTCAGGAGGAGGCGTCGCTCTAGGCGGCGATCTCGGCCACGACCTCGGCCACCGCGTCCAGGTCCGCGGGCCGGCCGCCCCTGACGCCGTCCAGCAGCGCGGCGCCGCGCAGCTCCGACAGCGCCGTACGCACCTCCGCCGCGTCCACCGGCAGCACCCGCAGCGCCGTGTCCCGCAGGACCTCCACCCACACCCCGCCCAGCCCGACGGCCAGGGTG
>NZ_SMKP01000274.1:0-10218 GCF_004349015.1 Nonomuraea diastatica | reverse complement strand
GGTGGACGGGCTGTCGATGTTGATCCTTTTCGCCGAGTGGGAGCGGCTGTCCGCCGATCTCGATGCCGAGCTGCCGTCGATCGGCATCACCTTCCGCGACTACGTGCTCCAGGCACAACCCGACGAGGAGTCCCTGGGTAAGGCGCTGACGTACTGGCGCGAGCGGACGGCGGACCTCCCCCCACCGCCGCGTCTCCCGCTCACGAAAGACCCCAGCGAGGTGGAGATCCCCCGCTTCCACCGCAGAGAGGCCAGGCTCGACCTGGAGAAGTGGAAGGCGATCACGGGCCGGGCCAGGACGCACGGAATCACTCCATCTGTGGTGCTGCTGGCCTGCTACGCCGAGGTGCTCTCTGCCTGGAGCGGGCAGCCGGACCTGACCGTCAACCTCACCCTGTTCGACCGGCGCGACGTCCATCCCGACATCGGCCACGTCGTCGGCGACTTCACCTCCGTGCTCCTCGTCGCGCACCGGCCCGCTGCGCGCGAAGGCTGGCTGGAGCGCGCCCGCCGCCTCCAGGAGCAGGTCTGGCGCGACCTCGACCACCAGGAGATATCGGGCGTGCGCGTGCTGCGCGAGCTGGCCCGCGAAAACGATCGCCTGGCCGAGCCCGTCCCCACCGTGTTCACCAGCATGCTCGGCGTCGACGACGCCCTGGCCCGCACGGTCCGATGGCCCGACCACACCCGATCCCAGACCCCCCAGGTCTGGCTCGACCACCAGGTGATCGAGCTGCCGGACGGGCTGCTGCTGAGCTGGGACAGCGTCGATGAACTGTTCCCCGGCGGCCTGGTGGACGAGATGTTCGCCGCCTATACGGAGCTGGTGGAACGGCTGGCCGACGAGCCGGAATGGGCGGCGGTCCCGGGCCAGGCGCTGCCACAGGGGCAGCCGGAGCCGAAGAGGGACAAGCCCCGTCCGAAGCGCGGTTTTGAGGCGCCGGTCGGGGTGGTGGAGGAGACGGTGGCGGCGATCTGGGGTGATCTGCTGGGAGTGTCGCGGGTGGGTCGTCATGATGGGTTCTTCGCCTTGGGCGGGGATAGTTTGCTGGCGACGCGGCTGGTGGATCGGTTGCGGCGGGCGGGGTTGGGCGGTGCGGAGTTGGCGGCGTTGTTCGTGGCGCCGGGGCTGGCGGATTTCGCGGCGACGTTGGAGTGGGGTGAGGCGTCGCCGGTGAGGGCGATCGTGGCTGATCGTGAGGGCCGGTTCGGGTCGTTCGGGTTGACGGAGGTGCAGCAGGCGTACTGGCTGGGGCGGCGGTCGGATTTTGTGCTGGGTGGGATCGGCGCGCAGTTCTATGTCGAGTACGAGCATGCCGAGGCGGATCTGGGCCGGTTGGAGGAGGCATGGAATCGGCTGGTGGTCCGGCATGACATGCTCCGGGCGGTCATCGAGGAGGATGGCACCCAGCGTGTGCTTCCGCGGGTGGCCCGTTATCGGTTCACGGTGGTGGACGGCGGTCCGGAGGTGGTGGAGCGGGTCCGGGAGGAGATGTCGCGGCGGCTGCTGGATGCGGGGTCGTGGCCGTTGTTCGACATCCGTGCGGTGCGGTGCGGCGAGTCGGTACGGCTGTGTGTGACGTTGGACAACCTGGTGGTGGACGGGCTGTCGATGTTGATCCTTTTCGCCGAGTGGGAGCGGCTGTCCGCCGATCTCGATGCCGAGCTGCCGTCGATCGGCATCACCTTCCGCGACTACGTGCTCCAGGCACAACCCGACGAGAGCCGGCTCGCCGCGGCCGAGGCGTATTGGCTGAGGCGGGCCGCCGAGTTGCCGCCCGGTCCGCGGCTGCCGGTCCTGAAGGACCCCGGCCAGGTCGAGATCCCCCGCTTCCACCGCAGAGAGAGCAAGATCGACGCGGTTTCCTGGCACGCCCTCACCGAGCAGGCCAGGCTCAATGGGCTGACTCCGTCGGTGTTGTTGCTCGCCTGTTTCGCCGAGGTGCTCTCTGCCTGGAGCGGGCAGCCGGACCTGACCGTCAACCTCACCCTGTTCGACCGGCGCGACGTCCATCCCGACATCGGCCACGTCGTCGGCGACTTCACCTCGCTGCTGCTGGTGGCCTACCACCGGCGACCGGAGGAGAGCTGGCTTGAGCGGGCGCGCCGCCTCCAGGAGCAGGTCTGGCGCGACCTCGACCACCAGGAGATATCGGGCGTGCGCGTGCTGCGCGAGCTGGCCCGCCAGAACGCCGGTCTCACGCAGGCGGTTCCGGTGGTCTTCACCAGCATGCTCGGCGTCGACGACGCCCTGGCCCGCACGGTCCGATGGCCCGACCACACCCGATCCCAGACCCCCCAGGTCTGGCTCGACCACCAAGCCGTCGAGCTACCGGACGGCGTGTTGCTGAGCTGGGACAGCGTCGACGAACTGTTCCCCGGCGGCCTGGTGGACACCGCGTTCACCGCATACGTGGAGCTGGTGGAACGGCTGACCAGGGCGGACTGGACACTGCCGATCGATCCATCGATGCCGGGCACGTCCGACCCCATGGCTGAGCCCGATCCGGTCGACGCGGACGTAAAGGCCGGGCACGACGTGGGGCCCGGCGGCCCGCCGCAAGGTGAGGTGGAGCAAGGTCTGGCCGTGTTGTGGGGCGAGCTGCTCGGCCACGTCCCCGAGAGCCGTACCGACAACTTCTTCGTGCTGGGTGGCGACTCGCTGGGCGGCACCCGGATGCTCCAGCGAGCCGCCCAGAAGTTCGGGGTCGATCTCTCGCTGCGCGCGTTCTTCGCCGCTCCCGTGCTCGCCGCCCTTGCCCGCGCCATCGACGAGCAGCTCATCGCATCGGATGCTCTGGAGGACGGAACACTATGACAGTCAGTGACCTGGTCGCCGAGCTGGACCACCTCGGTGTCCGGCTGTGGGCCGAGGACGGCCGGCTTCGTTATCGGGCACCGCGCGGCGTCCTCACCGAAGAGCGCAAGGCCCGGCTCATCCAGTGCAAGGCCGAGTTGCTGGCCTACCTTGAGGCGGACACGGCGACGCTGGTCGCCGACCCCGCGGCCCGGTACGAGCCGTTTCCCCTGACCCAGATGCAGTCGGCCTACCTGCTCGGACGGCACCAGACGTACGAGTACGGCGGCGTCGCCTGTACCGGATATCTTGAGATCGCCTACGAGGGCGTCGCGCCTGAGCACCTCGAACGTGCCTGGAACGAGCTCGTCCGGCGACACGACATGCTGCGCGCGGTCGTGGACGGCGAAGGAGACCAGAGGATCCTCCCGTCCGTGGAGGACTACGCGATTCCGGTCACCGACCTGAGCGGGGTGCCCGACGCCCGGGTCGAGGAGCACGTCGCCGCCATCCGGCGGGAGCTGCACGACAGCGTCGGCGCCGCCGGCACCTGGCCGCTGTTCGCCCTGCACACCACGGTGACCGATCACGCCACCGTGCTGCACTTGCTGATCGAGCTCCTGGTCGTCGACTCCGCGAGCCTGCAGCTTCTCCTCGCGGAGTTGGAGCAGCTGCTGCTCGGCGAGAAGCCGCCGCCACCACCGGCGGCCACGTTCCGCGACTACGTCATGGCGGAGCGGTCGCTGCGCGACGGCCCCTCATTCCATCGGGACCGGGCTTACTGGCTCGACCGGATCGACGACCTGCCCCCGGCGCCCGAGTTGCCGATGCTGGGCGACCTGCTTCCGCGTTCCGATCCATGGCAGGAGGTAGGTCCGGCCCGGTTTCGGCGCCTGAGCCGGCAACTGTCCCAGGACGAATGGACCGGCCTGCGCGAACGTGCGCGGCGGCACGGCGTCACCGAGTCGGGGACCCTGCTCGCCGCCTACGCGGAGACCATCGGCCGGTGGGCCCGCAATCGCCGGTTCAGCCTGAACCTGCCGATCTTCAACCGTCTTCCGTTGCACGAACGGATCGACTCCATCGTCGGAGACTTCACCACCGTGAGCCTTCTCGCCGTCGACCTGGACGCGGGGCCGTCCTTCGCCGAGCGTGCCAAGGCCCTCACCTCGCGGCTCTTCGACGACCTCGACCATCGCCTCTTCACCGGGCTGGACGTGCTGGCCGAGCTCACCAGGCGGCGGGGCCGACCGGCATTGATGCCCGTCGTGTTCACCAGCACCCTGGGTTCAGGGGCGTCCCCGGAGCGGGAGCCGATGGGCCGGTTCCTGGGCGGCCTGACGCAGACGCCGCAAGTGTGGATCGACTGCCAGGTCGTGGAGCAGGCCGGCCCGCCGCTGCTCGTCTGGGATGTCCGGTGGGACGTGCTGCCGGAGGGGCTTGCCGAAGACGCGTTCGAGGCGTTCATCACCCTGGTCGCCGAACTCGCCACCACGGAGCAGGCATGGGCGGACACTCACCCCGTGCGGTTGCCGCCCG
Organism: Nonomuraea diastatica; assembly: GCF_004349015.1. NCBI lineage: Bacteria > Bacillati > Actinomycetota > Actinomycetes > Streptosporangiales > Streptosporangiaceae > Nonomuraea > Nonomuraea diastatica. The sequence continues at coordinate 5,882 of NZ_SMKP01000274.1, read as the reverse complement.
CGCAGCGCGACCGCAGGGCCGAGGCGAACGCCACCTCCGCGCCCTTGCCCGGCCACCTTCTGCATGAGCCGATCCTGGACCACGCCCGGGACACGCCGGACCGTGCGGCTGTTGGCGACGCGCGGACGACGCTCAGTTACGGGGAGCTGCACGCCAGGGCGGCCGCCATCGCCTCCCGGCTGCGGGCCGCCGGATGCGAACCCGGCGACAGGATCGCAGTGGTCATGAGCAAGGGCGTGGAGCAGGTGGTGGGGGTGCTGGGCGTCCTGCTCGCGGGCGGCGTTTACCTGCCGCTCGACCTCGGGCAGCCGCGAGCGCGCCGCGACCGGATCCTCGCCGACGGGCGGGTGCGGTTCGCGCTGACCCAGTCGTGGAGCGAGGCGGGCGATCAGCTGCCCGCCGAGGTGAGCACCATCGCCGTCGACACGACCGGCCTGGACGACGCATCACCCGAGCTGCCCGCCCGCCTGGCCTCACCGGACAACCCGGCCTATGTGATCTACACGTCTGGGTCGACCGGCGCGCCCAAGGGGGTCGTGATCAGCCATCGGGCCGCGGCAAACACCATCGCGGACATCAACGCCCGATTCGCCGTCGGGCCGCAGGACCGCGTGCTCAGCATCGTGAACCTCGGCTTCGACCTGTCCGTCTACGACATCTTCGGCGTCCTCGCCGCGGGTGGCACGGTCGTCATTCCGGACGCCGACCGGCGCGCCGACCCCTCACACTGGGCGCACCTCATCGATATGCACGGTGTCACGCTGTGGAACTCGGTGCCGTCCCAGCTGCGCATGCTCCAGGAGTATGTGGCCGACGCCGGGGAGAGCGCCGCCACGTTGCGGCTGGCGATGTTGTCCGGAGACTGGATTCCGGTGAGTCTGCCCAGCCGGGTCCGGGAACATCTGCCCGGCCTGCGCATCGTGGCGCTCGGCGGCGCCACGGAGGCGTCGATCTGGTCGATCGTCTACCCGATCGAGGAGGTCAGCCCCGGCTGGCGGAGCATCCCGTACGGCAGGCCGCTGGCCAATCAGACGTTCCACGTCCTCGACGACGCCCTGCGTGACCGTCCGGACTGGGTGGCCGGTGAGCTCTACATCGGCGGCGCCGGCCTGGCGCAGGGGTATCTCGGAGATCCGGAGAAGACCGCGGCGCGCTTCATCACCCATGCGGTCACCGGCGATCGGCTCTATCGCACCGGCGATCTCGGGCGTTACCTGCCGGACGGCGTGATCGAATTCCTGGGGCGGGAGGACACCCAGGTCAAGGTGCGGGGACATCGGGTGGAACTCGGGGAGATCGAGGCAGCGCTGCGGTCCCATCCGGCCCTCGCCGACGCGGCCGTGCTCGCGGTGGGCGACGGCGACGCCAGAAGACTCGCCGCCTTCGCCGAGCTCGGGCCCGCCGACGTGCCCGATCAGGCGGCCGGAAGCGCTGAGGGGGCCGCCGCCGTCATCGACGCGGCTGCCACGGCATGGCGAAGGGCCGAGGAGGCGCTGGACGCCGAGGCGTTCACCGCCCTCATGCGCGGGACCGACACGGCCGCGGTTCAGGCCATGGCGGCGCAGCTGCGCGCGAGCGGGCTCTTCGCCGCGCCCGGCACCAGGCACACAGCAGCCGAGATCGCCGACGCCACCGGCGTCGCGGACCGGCACCGGAGACTCCTGCGGCGCTGGCTCGACGCCCTGGTCGCCGCGGAGGCCGTGAGATTCGACGAGGATGCGGGCACGTTCCACGACCTCGTCCCCGCCGACCAGAGATCGGTGGCGATGGCCTGGGACCGGGTGAGCGAGCTGGAGGAGCGCGTCGGTTACGGCGATGGCCTCATGCGGTTGATCCGCACCTGTGGGGGCCGCCTCGGCGACCTGCTCCGCGGGGACTTCGACGTGCGCGAGGCCCTCTTCCCTGACGGTGAGTTCGGCGCCGCCTGGGCGGTCTACCGCGAGAACCTGGTCGCGCGGGGGATCAACGGCATCGTCGCGGCGGCCCTCCGGCGGATCGCCGAGCGGCACGGTCGGCGATCCGCCGGTGCAGGCCCTCTGCGGATCCTGGAGGTGGGCGCGGGCATAGCCGGGACGACGGCGGACGTGGTGCCGGCGATGGCCGATCTCGCGCCCGACTACCTGTTCACCGACGTCTCGGAGTTCTTCCTGAGCGAGGCGCGCAGGACGTTCGGCGAGCATCGCTGGATGCGGTACGGAATCTTCGACGTCAACGCCGACTTCCGGGCCCAGGGCTATTCCCCCAACAGCGCGGACGTCGTTCTCTGCGCCAACGTGCTGCACAACGGCCTGAACGCGGCGGAGATGCTGGCACGGCTGCGGGAGATGCTCGCCCCCGGCGGCTGGCTGGTGTTCATCGAGCCGACCCGGGCGCACAACTACCCGCAGCTCGTGTCGATGGAGTTCGAGTTCACGGGCGAGGGCTTCACCGATGACCGCGTCCGCACCGGGCGGGCGTTCTTCACGCGGGACCAGTGGCTCGACCTTCTGGCTGAGGCGGGGGCAGAGGATCTGATATGCCTCCCTCCGGAGGACAGCGCGCTGGGCCTGGCGGGGCAGGGCGCCTTTCTCGCCCGGTTCGACGCAGGCCGTGCTTATACGACGGCGGAGCACGTTACGGCGCACCTCACGGCCCAGGTGCCGGAGTACATGGTGCCGGGGACGGTGCATCTGGTGGACGCCCTGCCGCGCTCGTCGAACGGAAAGCTCGACAGATCGGCGCTCGCGAGCATGCTCCCCACGAGCGAAGCGGACCAGGCGACCGAGACCGGCCAGACGCTCGCCGACGACCTGGAGCGGAGTATCGCCGAGCTATGGAGTGAGCTGCTCGGCGTCCAGCGTGTCGGCCGCGAACAGGACTTCTACTCCCTCGGCGGCGATTCCCTCCTGCTGTCACGCATGGTCGGACGCCTCCGCGAACAGGTACCCGAGGCCGCGGGCGTGGAGTGGGCACTGCTGACGCGCCGGATGTTGCATGACCCCACGGTCCGGGGTCTCGCCGGCTACCTGCGCTCGTCCGGTGGCGCCGGTGCGGTGGCCGAGAAACGGGAAAGCCCTGTCGTCGTGCTGAGCGAGAGCGCCGGATCCGGCGAGCCTGTGTGCGTCTTCGTGCACGCGGGAACCGGCACGCTCGAGCCGTACCAGCCGCTGCTGGCGAGGTTGCGCGCCGTCGGCCGCGGCGGGCTGCTCGGACTGGAGATCACCGATCTCGATCGCTACCTCGCGCTGCCTCCCGAGGCGGTGATCGACCGGCTGGCCGCCGACTACACGCGCGAACTGCTGGGTCACGGCTCCACCTTCACCGTGGTCGGCTACTGCCTCGGAGGGCTGCTCGCGACCGAGGTGGCCCGCACGCTCATCGAGGCGGGTGCCATCGTCGAGGGGCTGACCGTGATCAGCTCATACCAGCCGCCGGCGGTGGACGACGAGTTGATGGTGGAGTATCTGTTCGCCCAATCGATGGGCGCCGACCTCGAAGCCCTCGGACTGCCGCATGACGCCGAGGTGTTCGGCCGGGCGGTCCGCGAGATCCTGGCGGCGACGCCGGAGCGACTCCCGGACGGCTGCCTCACCTCCCTGAACGGTGAGCACGCCGCGGTGGGCTCGTCGTTCAGGGCTTTCGCCCGAGACGACCGGCCGCGGCGGCTCGCCGCGATCCACCGGGTCGCCACGCCCGAGGGCGCCTACAACTCCGGGAGCTACACCCTCGCGGAGTTCACCCGCTTCTTCGAGGTCTTCCGGCAGAGCATGCTCGCCGTCACCCGCCATCGCGCCGACCCCTACGCCGGACCGGTGACGCTGCTGCGTAACAGCGGCTCGTCGACCCTGCTGCCTGGTTCGAGGGCCGATGTAGGCCGCTTCTGGGAGCGCATCGGTATGGCCGGCATCTCCGTGCACGACCTCCCCGGGGATCACTTCGGCTGCATGTCGGCGTCGAACGCGCCTGAGATCGCCCGCGTGCTCGCCAGGGCCGGACGATGACCCGGCGTCCGAAGGTCATCGTGTGTGGCACGGGGTTCGGCCGTGTTCACCTGCGGGCCGTGCAGAGCTCGCCGGACGTGGAGCTCGCGGGGGTGCTGGCGCGGGGCAGCGACCAGTCCCGGCGTATCGCCTCGGAGTACGGCGTCACCTGTTTCACCGACGTCGATGGCCTCCCCGGAGACGTGGACATCGCCTGCGTGGTCGTGACGGGCGGGACCGGCGGCGGCGACGGCACCGAGTTGGCCCTGCGGCTGCTGGCCCGCGGGGTCCACGTCATGCAGGAGCTCCCCTTGCACCGCGACGAACTGGAGTCGTGCCTGCGGGCGGCACATCAGCACGGGGTGCGCTACCGAGTGAACGCCTTCCACCCGCACCTCGCGCCCATCCGCCGTTTCCTGGACGCAGCGGAGGTGGCCCGGCGGCGTCAACGACCGCTCTTCGTCGACGCGACCTGTGCGATCCAGGTGCTCCCCTCGCTGCTGGACATCGTCGGGCGCGCGGTGGGCGGGCTGCGGCCATGGCGCTTCGCCGAGCCCGAGGCCGTCCCATCGGAGCTGGCGGCGCTCGCCGGAACGCCCGCTCCTTACACCACCGTCCACGGGGTGATCGGCGAAGTGCCCGTGACGCTCCGGGTGCAGAACCAGATCAATCCCTCCGACCTCGACAATCATGCGCTGCTGCTGCACCGGGTCAGTGTGGGCTTCGAAGGTGGTGTGCTCGCGCTGGCCGACACCCACGGGCCCGTGTTGTGGAGCCCGCGCCTGCATGGCGAACGCGACGCCACCGGACGCCTGGTCCTCAGCGGCCCGGAAACCGGCCGCCTCGGTGTGTCCAGTACGCAGCGCCTTGACGGTGCCGCGGCACCCGGGGCGCAGGCCCCGACATTTCTCGAGATCTTCGATCGGGTCTGGCCGGACGCCGTGGCGCACGCCCTTCGCGAGTTCCAGCGGGACATCGCCGGCTCGGCGGATGAGCCCCAGCCGGCGAAGTGGTCGCAGTGGGCGCTCAGCCTCACCGCACAGTGGCAGGATCTGTCGGCCCGGCTCGGGCCACCAGAGCCGATCCACCCGCCCGAGCCCCAGCCGCTGCCGCTGCCGGAGCTGCTCGCCGACCTGCCGCAGGAGGGACGGTGAGGAGGATGGCGGAGCCTGCGGGCCGGTGGCTGCGCTGTTACCAGCCGCGCCCGGGAGCGGGCTGCCGGCTGATCTGCCTACCGCACGCCGGCGGCTCGGCGAGCGCCTACCGAGCCTGGCCCGCGTTCGTCGGCGAGCGGATCGAGGTGCACATCGCGCAGTACCCCGGCAGGGAGGACCGATACGCCGAACCCCATGTCCACGACCTCCCCACGGCTGCGGCCCGGATCGCCGACGAGATCGCCCCGATCACCCGGGGCCGGTACGCCCTGTTCGGCCACAGCATGGGTGGGGCGATCGCCTACGAGGTCGCGGTCATGCTGCTCCAGCGTGGCCTGCCGCCACCGGCGCACCTGTTCGTCTCGGGACGGGAGCCCCCCGCCCATCACCGGCACGGCACCGTCCACAACCTGGACGACGAGGGGATCGCCGCCGAGTTGATCCGGCTGAGCCCCTTCAACAAGGAGCTGCTGGCCCAGCCGGAACTGGCGGCGCTCGTGCTGCCGATCGTCCGGAGCGACTACCGGCTCATCGAGTCGTACCGACCGGGCGCCGACGTCGTGCTGCCGGTTCCGATCACCGTACTGGCCGGCACCGAGGACGGGGAACTCAGCCTGGTCGAGGCGCGCGACTGGTCCCGCTACACCGATCGGGAGATGCGCCTGCGCACATTTCCCGGTGACCACTTCTTCCTGAACGAACACCGCCGGGCCGTGACCGATCTCATCGCCGAGACGCTCAGCCCGATCGCCGACCCCCTGCCCCCAGC